>JBKKAU010000512.1:0-1108 GCA_046714475.1 Thermoanaerobaculia bacterium | reverse complement strand
CTCCCTGTTAGACTTGCGCGCCATGTCCGCGGCCCAGCACCCAGGTGCCGGCCGGCACCCGGCCGGCGGCGGCGCGCACCCGCCGGACCAGCTCCTCGAAGCTCGCGACGCCGGAGAGGTCGACCTGCTCCAGCGCCTCCCCGAGACCCGCGAGGTGCGAGTGCGCGTCGATCAACCCGGGCGTCACCATGCGCCCGCCGAGCTCGACGACCCGCGTCCCGGGACCGCGCAGCGCCTCGGCGCCGGCGTCCGGGCCGAGATAGGCGATGCGGCCCTCGCGGACGGCGAGGCTCCCCTCGACCTTACCGGCGGGCTGCACCGTATAGAAGACGCCGTGCCTCAGAATGAGGTCGGCCTTGTCCTCTGCGCAGGAGGGTACGGCGAAGACGGCGAGGGCCATCCCATACACAAACCCCAGCAAAACAGACGATATCCTGGACATTTTAAACGTTCTCCCGACTCTGCCGCCCATTGTGACAGCCCTCGATTGCAAAGGACAAGCCACTGCCCGGCAGGAGCGAACAGCCGCTCCCTGTTAGACTTGCGCGCCATGTCCGCGGCCCAGGCCACACCGACGCCACCCGAGGAGATCCTGTCGCGCCTGGAGCGGGTGCTCGCCGGCTCGCCGGCCGACGCCACCGAGCTGGCCTGGCTCGAGGTCCGCCGCGGCCGCGAGACCAACGGCCGCTACCGGCGCGACACCTTCCAGTACCGCGAGCGGACGATCCTGGTGCGCGTCCAGGAGTCGGGACGGATCGGCTACCACCGCACCGAGGCCGCCGATCCGTCCGACCTCGAGAACGCGTTGCGGGTGGCGCTCGCCCAGGCGCGGCTGGCGCAGCCGCTCGCGCCCGAGCTGCGGCCCCGGCTTGCCAACGGGTCCGCAGGCTCCGACATTCCACCTCTCCCCTCCTTCTTCGACCCCGAGGTCGCGCGCCTGACGCAGGCGCGGGCCAAGGAGATGGTGCAGGGCTGGGCGGAGCGCGGCGAGCAGATCCGAGTCGGCTGGGCCGAAGGGCGGGTGGCGGTGGTCAACAGCCGCGGCCTGCGCCGCTCGGCCGAGGCGACGGCGGTGTCGATGGAGGTCCACTGCGGCCGGGGACCGGGC
>JBKKAU010000511.1:0-3432 GCA_046714475.1 Thermoanaerobaculia bacterium | reverse complement strand
GGCTTCTGGCGATGGGTGATGGACCGCTGCGACAGCGGTGGAAGTACGCGCCCTCTTCCAGCCGCTTTGAGCGGCCCACATAACTAAAGCCCCCGGCTCTGCCGGGGGATACTTACCAGGGGAGCGGCTCCCCATCGAGAAAGACCGTCATTTATAACGGGGGAGCGGCTCCCCTCCGAGAAGAAACTCTCCACGAGGTTTGAACGCCGCATTTTTAAGAGGGGAGCAGCTCCCCTGTGAAGATTGACGCTCGCCAAGCCTTGAATGGCGTCATTCCTTGGAGGGGGGCCGCTCCCCTCCGAGAAAAACCGGTATTTCTAACGGGGGAGCGGTTCCCCTCCGAGAAATTGCGGTCTACGAGCTGGAACGGGCGTATTTCCGGGAGGGCAGCGGCTGCCCGGTCCCGTTCACCCTCTCCCGTCTGCCAGGGCAGACTCCAAGGACCGAATAAGAGAGGGCAGGCTGTATTGAACGGTGGCCCAGAGGATGTCCAGGTTGATGTCGAAGTAGGCGTGGATCAGCCGGTTTCGCATGCCGACGACATCGGGCCAGGGGATTCCGCCAAGCTCTGAGCGGGCGCCGGGGCTCACCCTGCTGGCGGCCTCGCCGATCACAGAGATCAGATGGACCAGAGCGTCCGGGAGAGGATTGTCCTCGGCATCGAGCTCCTTGCGATCGCGTCCCGCAGCCAGGCGCGCCGCCTTCCTGGCGGCGTCGAGCATGTGCCGCAGGCGGATCCTGTCATCCTCGGGCAGCACGCAACTCCACCGCCTCCTGCAGGACTTCGTGCCTGAAGTACCGGCTCAAGTCGCCCGCCGTACGGAGGTCTACTTTGAATCCGATCAGCTCGCCGAGCTCTCTTTCCATGCGGGCCATGTCCAGTAGAGTGACGCGCGTCCCGGGCTCGAACTCCACGAGCAGGTCCACGTCGCTGTCTTCGCGAAAGTTGTCTCCCCTATCTTCCAGGATGGAGCCGAAGGCCTTGAGGTGGCGGATCCAATTCCGACGGCAGTAGCCGTCGATCTCCCGGAGCCGCCTCCTCAGATCCTCCTCGTTGTGAGCACGGATGACCGGGAGTTGGAAGTACGGCGATCCCCCCTGGAGGATCTTCCCTGCGCCCTCCAGGTCGAGGAGGAGAGCCAGGTCGCGAAGGACCGAGATGCGTCCGAAGCGATGCACCGGCGCCTCCCTGGCGTGCCACTCCTGAACCTTTTGCCTCAGGATCGGTGCCCCCTGCTCCAGGGGGAGCAACAGGCCGAGCCCCGTCAGGTCGTAGATGAGGAGGTGGTCCAGATCGAAGCGGCCGAGCCGAAGCCCTTCAGCTTTCTGGAGGAACGCCGAGAAGAGGATCTCCGCCCACAGTTGAGCCGCTTCCCTTTCCGGCGTGTTGATGTCGACGGGCAGGACCAGGTGATCCTCGTCCCAACTCGCCGCGGTGAGCCTCTTCTGATACTCCTGGGTGGAGCCGTCGGTCAGCTCAAAAGTCTCCTGCCGCCTTTCAGGCCATTTGAGAACGAAGTCGGGAGGGTCTTGTCTCTCGGGGGTCTTTCTCAAGGTCACAGGGAGAGGGAGAAGATCATCCTCTCCGGCGAGGAAATGCAGGTACCGCAGCATGCAGAAGTGTTCCCGATGATCCCTGGTCCTTTTTTCATGCCGCGCGGGAACCCGCCGGTCGAGCCGGTCGAGGGTCTCCAGCAGGTGGTCGCGATCCTCGAAGTGGACCGAATCACCTGGTCTGAGGAGGATTTTGCCGATATCGTGAGCCATCTCTCCTCCGTCTTCGGTCACCCCGGAAGCGTAAACCGCTGCGGGAAGATCTCGGAGAGCGTCACCTCTTCGCGTTCGCCTTCGGTGTTGACGACCAGGATGGGGAGGTCGTCGGCGAACTCGGCGAGGGTCTGGCGGCAGAGGCCGCAGGGACGGGAGGGGGGGCTGGTGCTGGTGATGACGGCAACCGCCACCGGCTTCCTCAGGCCCGCCGAGGCGGCGGCCGACATGGCGTTGCGCTCGGCGCAGATGGAGAGGGCCGGGATGCAGTTCTCGACGTTGGCCGCGGCGTGGATCGAGCCGTCCTCCATCAGGATCGCGGCGCCGACCGGAAAGCGGCTGTAGGGCGCGTAGGCCTTGTCGCGGGCGGCGGTCGCGGCGGCGACCAGCGGTTCCCAGTCCATCTTGGAGAAATGTAGCACGCCCGCCCCTTGTGATACCGTACCGTGCCGGCGCGCGCGGCCTCCGGGCTGCCGTCCGTCCCATCACCCCCAGTCCATTCCAGGAGGAGCACGGTTTGTCCAGGACATTCAACAACTTGACGCCACCCGCCGACGGCGGCGAGATCGCTTGGCACGCGGGCGAAGAGCGGCTGGAGGTACCGGACCGGCCGATCATCCCGTTCATTGAGGGGGACGGCACCGGCCCAGACATCTGGCGGGCCACCCGCCGGGTGCTCGACGGCGCCGTCGAGAAGCTCTACGGCGGCTCGCGGTCGATCGCCTGGTTCGAGGTGCTCGCCAGCGAAAAGGCCTTCCAGCAGACCGGCGAGTGGCTGCCGAACGACACCTTGGACGCCATCCGCCAGTACCGCGTGGCCATCAAGGGACCGCTGACCACGCCGGTGGGCGGCGGCATCCGCAGCCTGAACGTCACGCTGCGCCAAGTGCTCGACCTCTACGCCTGCGTGCGGCCGGTGCGCTGGTTCGAGGGCGTCCCCTCGCCGGTGCGCGAGCCCGAGAAGGTCAACATGGTCATCTTCCGGGAGAACACCGAGGACGTCTACGCCGGCATCGAGTGGCCGGCCGGGTCGGACGCCGCGAAGCAGGTCATCCAGTTCCTCGCCGGCCTCGGCAAGCAGGTCCGCCCGGACAGCGGCATCGGCATCAAGCCGGTGTCGGAGACCGGCAGCAAGCGGCTGGTGCGCAAGGCCCTGGTCTACTCCCTGGCCTGCCGCAAGAAGAGCGTCACCCTGGTGCACAAGGGCAACATCATGAAGTTCACCGAGGGGGCGTTCCGCGACTGGGGCTATGAAGAGGCGCGCGAGCGCTTCGGCGAGCACACGGTCACCGAGGCCGAGGTCTGGGACCAGCATGGCGGCAAGACGCCCGCGGGGCGGATCCTCATCAAGGACCGCATCGCCGACTCGATGTTCCAGCAGGTGCTGCTGCGCCCCGACGAGTACTCGGTGCTCGCCACCACCAACCTCAACGGCGACTACATGTCCGACGCGCTGGCGGCGCAGGTCGGCGGACTCGGGATGGCGCCGGGCAGCAACGAGGGGGACGGCTACGCCGTCTTCGAGGCGACGCATGGGACTGCGCCCAAGTACGCCAACCAGGACAAGGTCAACCCCGGCTCCCTGATTCTCTCGGGCGAGATGATGCTTCGCTACATGGGCTGGGGCGAGGCCGCCGACCTGGTCATCGAGGGCCTGGGACGGAC
>JBKKAU010000510.1:0-6525 GCA_046714475.1 Thermoanaerobaculia bacterium | reverse complement strand
TATCACCAGACGCTGGATCTCACTGGTCCCCTCGTAGATGCGCAGGGCGCGGATCTCGCGGTAGAGCCGCTCGACCGGCTCGCCGGAGACGACGCCGCGTCCGCCGAAAAGCTGGACGGCTTCGTCGATGACCCGCTGCGCCGCCACGGTGGCATAGAGCTTGGCCATGGCGGCCTCGCGGGTGACACGTTCGGCCCCGGCGTCGCGCGTCCAGGCCGCACGATAGACGAGGAGCGCCGAAGCGTCCACGTCGACCGCCATGTCGGCGAGCTTGGCCTGGACCATCTGGAACTCGGAGAGCGGCCGGCCGAAGGCGCGCCGGCCGGCAGTGTGGGCGACCGCTTCGTCCAGGGCGCGGCGGGCGAAGCCCAGAGCCGCGGCACCGACCGTCGAGCGGAAGACGTCGAGCGTCGCCAGGGCAACCTTGAGCCCCTTACCGGGCTCCCCCACCAACGCTCCGGCCGGCACGCGGCAGCCATCGAAGCGGACCGTGCCGAGCGGGTGCGGCGCGATGACCTCGATCCGCTTCGGCACCGACAGCCCGGGATTGTCCGCGTCGACGATCAAAGCGGCGAAGCTCTTCTCCCCGCCTTCGGGGAAGCGGCAGAAGACGACGTAATGGGCGGCGAGGCCGGCGTTGGAGATCCAGGTCTTCTCGCCTTCGATCACCCAACCGTCGCCGTCGCGCCGTGCGGTGGTGGTCATGGCCGAGACGTCCGAGCCGGCCTCGGCTTCGGACAGGGCAAAGGCGGCGATCGACTCCCCGGAGGCCACTCGCGGCAGATAGGCGCGCATCTGCTCGTCGGTGCCGAACAGCGAGATCGGCCCCGAGCCCAGGCCCTGGAGCGCGAAGGCGAAGTCGGCGAGCCCGGAGAAGCGGCCGAGCGTCTCGCGGATCAGACAGAGGGAGCGGACGTCGAGCCGTTCGGAGACGCCGTTCGCTACGGCGTAGCGTAGCCAGCCGCCTTCGCCCAGCCGGCGGACCAACTCGCGGCAGGCGGCGTCGACGTCTGCTTCTTCGTGTTCGGAAAGCGGTGCGATCTCCCGCCGGCACCAGGCGTCGAGGTCGCGGGCGAGGGCCCGGTGGGGCTCCTCGAAGAACGGCCAGCCGAGAAAGGTGGCGTCGGGCATCAGTCGCCTTGGAAGACCGGTTTCTCCTTGGCGGCGAAGGCGCGGAAGGCGCGGGCGAAGTCCTCGGTCTGCATGCAGATCGCCTGCGCCTGCGCCTCGGCCTCGATCGCCTCGTCGACCCCCATGCTCCACTCCTGGTGGAGTTGGCGCTTGGTCATGGCATGGGCGAACGTGGGTCCGTGGGCGATCGACCCGGCGAGGTCCAGCGCTGCGGGGAGCAGCCGCTCCGGCTCGACGACCCGGTTGTAGAAGCCCCATCGCTCCGCCTCTTCGGCCTCCATGAAGCGGCCGGTGTAGAGCAGCTCCGAAGCCCTTCCTTGCCCGATGATCCGGGGCAGGATGGCGCAGGCGCCCATGTCGGCGCCGGAGAGGCCGACGCGGGTAAAGAGGAACGCGACGCGGCTGCGCGGCGTGCCCAGCCGCAGGTCCGCGGCCATGGCGAGGATGGCGCCGGCGCCGGCGCAAATACCGTCGATGGCGGCGACGATCGGCTGCGGGCAGTGGCGCATCGTCCGCACCAACTCGCCAGTGAGCCGCGTGAACTCCAGCAGCCGGTCCATCCGCCCCTCCTCGCGCATGCGGACGAGCGGCCCGATGATCTCGTGGACATCGCCGCCCGAGGAGAAGTTCTCGCCGGCGCCGGTCAGGACGACCGCCTTGACCTCCTCGACGTGGCGCAGGCGATGGAACGTGTCGGTCAGCTCGCGGTAGGACTCGAACTTCAGCGGATTCTTCCGCTCCGGGCGGCTGATGGTGACGGTCGCGACCCGCCCCTCGACACTCCAACCGAAGTGCCGGGGGCGGATATCGTCGAGCGGGATGCGGTTGTTCATTCGTTGCGCAGGACCACCACCGGGGGGATCCGCGTCGCGCGTCTGGCGGGAAGGTAGCAGGCCATGAGCCCGAGCGCCAGTACGATCGAGGCGACCACTACGAAGGTCATCGGGTCGCTCGCGGTCACGCCGTAGAGGAGGCTCGCGAGGAGCTTGGTCCCCAGCGCGGCGATCGCGGCGCCGATCAGGAGGCCGATCGCCAGCGTCCTCATCCCCTGCCCCACCACGAGGCGCACGATGTCGCTCCCCTGCGCGCCGATCGCCATGCGGACTCCCAGCTCACCGTAGCGCCGGTTCACCGAGTTGGCGAGCACACCGTAGATGCCGAGGGCGGCCAACAGCAGCGCGCAGATCGAATACCCGGTCGTCAGGTAGGCGTAGAAGCGGGCGTCCATGAACTGCGTCGACAGCTCCTCCTCCATGGTCGAGATCCAGTGCAGAGGCGAGGTCGGGGCGATGCGGCCGAGCTCGCGCTGCAACGGCAGGTTGACTGCGGCAGGGTCGCCGGCGGTGTGGATCGCCAGCGACAGGATGGGACCGGGGAACTGGTCGAGCGGGACGTAGATGTCGTACTGGTTCTTGCCCAGGTCGGTGAGCACCGGACGCGGGCCGTGGTAGAGGATGTCCTCGACCACGCCGACGATCTCGTAAGGGTCGGTCAGCTCCTGCGTCTGCGGGTTGCGGACGAGCTGGAAACTCTTGCCGAGGACGCTGCTGCCGTCGCCGCCGGCGATGAAGCGGGCCAGCGATTGACTGACCAGCGCGACGCGCGGCGAGCCGATCCGGTCGGTGGTTTCGAAGGCGCGCCCCCATTTCAGATCGATGTCCAGGACCTCGAGGAAGTTGCGGTCGATGGAGTGCCGGCTGACCTGCTGCAGGGCGTCGTTCGGCACGCCGCCGAGGGCGACGTCGAAAGCGACGTCGTCGAAAGGCGGGAGCACCTCCGTCATGACCGAGACCTGCCGGACGCCCGGGTAACGGCCAAGCACCTCCCTCGCCCGCTCGGCGAAGTTGATCCGCGCCTGGGGGTCGGGGTATTCCACCGGGTCGAGGGTGATGGCCATGCGCAGCAGGTTCTCGGTGCGGAAGCCGACGTTGGTGTCGAGCAGGTTGAGATAGGTGCGCAGCATCAGCGTCGCGCCGATGACCAGGACGAAGGTGAAGACGACCTCCAGGACGACCAGGGCCTGGCCGTAAAAGCGCTGCCGCCGTCCGAGGCTGACGCCGCGGCTGGCTTCGCGCAGCTGGTTGCTGGCGTTGACGCGGGCGCCGAACCAGGCCGGCAACACGCCGAAGAGTAGACCGGTGAGCAGGACCAGCCCGATGGCGAGGGCGATGACGCGCAGGTCGGGGGAGATGGTGACGTAGCTGGGGAGCCGGATCGACTTGGACGCGGCGAACAGCTTGACGCTCCAGAAGGCCAGCAGGGTGCCGGCAAGACCGCCGAGAATGGACAGGATCAGGCTCTCCGCCAGGAGCTGTCGCAGCACCCAGCCGCGCTGGGCGCCGAGGACGAAGCGCAAGGTCAGCTCGTGCTCACGTTGCGCCAGCCGGGCGAGCAGCAGGTTGGCGATGTTGGTGCAGGCGATGAGCAGCAGCAGGCCGGCGGCGAAGGTCAGCATCAGCAGACCGGCCCGTACCGGCGCGCGCCAGCTTTCGCCGAAGGCCTCGGCGACCAGCTTGCGGTCGTCGTAGAGGCCGGAGTTGGCCGCGGCCATGCGTCGACCGACCTCCTGGACCTCGGCCTGGGCGGTGGCGAGGGCGGTGCCGGGCTGGAGGCGCGCGATGGTCCAGATGTTGCGCGCGTCGCGCATCTCGAACATCGGCCGCAGCGGCGTGTGCTCGATGGGGATCCAGAACTCGGAGATGTCGGAGTCGACCGTGCCGACGAAGCCGGGGGGCATGACGCCGACGATGGTGTAGATCTGGTTGGGGTCTCCCGGCATGCTGCTGCGTACGTTCAAAGGCTTGTCGACGATGTCGGGCCGGCCGCCGAACTTGCGCTGCCAGAGGTCGTGGCCGATGAGGATGATGCGGTCGGCGTCCGGCGCGTATTCGTCGGCGGAGAAGACGCGTCCCAGGGCGGGCTTGAGGCCGATCAGCGCGAAGTAGCCGGGCGACACCGCCTCGCCGCGGACTCGCTCGGTGCCGTCCTCGGTGGCGACCGGCATCCGTGTGCGCGCCACCATCTCGATGGCGTCGAACGACTTGGCCTGGGCGCGGACATCCTGGAACTCCAGATAGGAGAGGTCCCCCTGCCCCTCGCCTTCGGAGGTCAACAGCCGGACTCTGGCCAAGCGCTCGACCTCTGGGAAGGGCGCCTGCTGCAGCAGCACGGCATTGATCAGTGTGAACATGAAGACGGCCGAGCCGATGCCGAGAGCGATACAGGCGAGCGCGGCGAAGGTCAGCCGCGGCGTGCTCATCAGGCTCCTGAACCCATGACGCAGGTCATGCATGAGCTTGTCCATGATCGAATCCTCACAACTCTGAGATTGACGCCTCGTCCAGGCTCTCGCGGCCCTTCAGGAGCTCGCGCAGGTGTGCAGCCAAGCAACGGACCCCGGGATCGTGGACCACAGTGTAGTGGTTCCCTGGGACGGTGAGAACCTCCACCCCGCCGGCCGCGAGCGGCTGCCAGCCCTCGGCGGGCGGGGAGACCTCCCCCGCCAGCCGTTCTTCGGCCGCGAACAGGGTGATCCGGCCCTGCCACGGCGATACAGGGTGATAGCCGGCGAGCGCCCCGACGTGCGAGCGGAACAGCCCGAAGAGCCGGCGGACCTCCTCCAGGCCAAGGTCGGGAGGCAACAGGCCGGCCTGTTGGAGAGGTCCGAAGAGCCGCTCCAGGATCTCGCTCTCGTCCGCGGCAGCCAGATCCACCGAGGAGAGGACCGCGCCGAGCGTGGGGTGATCCAGCGGCAGCCCGAGGTCTCGGGCGAAGGCGCGCAGCAGGGCGGGCATGCCGCCGCTCCCGCCTTCCGGCAGCAGGGCGCTGTCGATCATGGCCAGCAGATCCACCGTTTCGCCCTCGGCGTGGAGCTGGCGTGCCATCTCGAACGCCACGACGCCGCCCAGCGACCAGCCGCCCAGGAGATAGGGGCCTTGGGGCTGGACGCGGCGCAGCTCGCGCAGGTAGAGCGTGGCCATGTCCTCGATCCGGCCGAGCGGCGCCTCCCGCCCGGCGACCCCGCGGGCCTGGAGGCCGTAAACCGGCCGGCCGGTCCCGAGGTGGCGGACCAGCGGCACGTAGCCGAAGACGGTACCGACACCGGGGTGGACCAGGAAGACGGGACGGCCTTCGCCTTCCTTCTGGAGAGGCACCAGGATCGCTCCCGGCTCCGGGGCGGTCTGCTGCCTCAGCAGGGACGCGAGGCCTTCGACGGTCCGCGCCTGGAACAGGGCCGTCGGCGCCAGGCGGACGCCCAGCCGGCCCTCAATCCGGGAGAGGAGCCGCATCGCCAGCAGCGAGTGCCCGCCCAATTCGAAGAAATCGTCGCGCACGCCGACCGGATCGACGCCGAGCAGCTCCTCCCAGATCCGGACCAGCTCCATCTCGACGCGGTCACGCGGCGCGACCCCCTCCTTGCGCGGCGCCTCCGGCTCCGGCAGTGCGCGGCGGTCCACCTTGCCGCTCGGCGTCAGCGGCAGTGACTCCAAGACCACGAAGGTGGCCGGAACCATGTAGGACGGCAGCCGCTCGCCCAGATGCTGTTGCAACGCCGCCGCGTCCACCTCGTTGACCGCCGGGACCACGTAGGCCACCAGCCGTTGAGCGCTGGCCACCACCACGCTCTCCCGCACCGCGGGATGGGTGGCGAGCGCCGCCTCGATCTCTCCCAGCTCGATCCGGTAGCCGCGGATCTTGACCTGGTGATCAAGCCGGCCCAGGTATTCGATCGCGCCCTTGGGCAGCCACCGCACCAGGTCGCCGGTGGCGTACAGCCGCGCTCCCGGTTCCGAAGAGAACGGATCGGGGACGAACACCCCCGCCGTGAGGTCCGGCCGCCGCGCGTACCCGCGGGCCACCGCGACACCGCCAATATGCAACTCACCGGGCACGCCGACCGGCGCCGGCCGCATCCGCCGGTCCAGCACGTGCAGGGCGACGTTGGCGATGGGACGACCGATCGGAACCGTGAAGCGCCCGGACTCGCAGAGCCAGTGCGAGACCTCGACGGCGGCCTCAGTCGGGCCGTAGAGGTTGAGCAACTCGGCCCGGAGCCGCCGGGAAAAGCGGTCTACGAGATCCGCCGCCAGGGCCTCGCCGCTCGCGCTCACCCGCCGCAACGCCGTACAGCTCTCCACCCCGTCCTCTTCCAGGAAGGCGCGCAGCATCGACGGCACGAAGTGCACCCAGGTGATCTGCTCGGCGACCAGCGTCTCCACCAGGTAGGCGCTGTCGCGGTGGCCGCCGGGACGGGCCACCACCAGACAGAGACCGTTCATCAGCGGCCAGAACAGATCCCACACCGACACGTCGAAGCTGAACGGCGTCTTCTGCAGCATCCGGTCGTCCGGAGCGGCGCCGTAGGCCTCGCTCATCCAGAGCATGCGGTTGCCC
>JBKKAU010000509.1:0-1972 GCA_046714475.1 Thermoanaerobaculia bacterium | reverse complement strand
CAATCGGACCCAGTCGGCTCCTCGCTTCGGATCTTCGGACATGTTGGATTCGCGTCAGCCGGACCGGCCACGTCGCGCGGTACTCCCATCACCCTCTCCAGACGCGGGCGGAGCATAGCATGTTCCGGAGAGCTTGTGAAGATCGTCACAAGCGATCAATGCGTGTGGCCGCTCCCCGGCTCGCGGACGCGGTAGAGGATCACCTGCACCGGCTCGAGAGTCACCAGCCCCTCGGGGATCATGGCGTCGAGCTCGGGCAGGAAGGCCTCGATCTTCGCCCTCTCATCGACGATCTCGATGACGACCGGCAGATCCTGGGAGAGAACCGCCGTAGTGTGGATGAGGTTGTGAGCGCCGAAGCCCTCGACGCCGCGCAGCACGGTCGCGCCGGCGAGCCCCTTCTCCCGCGCGCACTGCACGATCGCCTCGTAGAGGAGGGTGTCCCCGTAGCGGTCGGCTTCGCCGACGAAGATACGGACCAGGAGGCCTTCGCCTTCGAGCTTCATAGAAAACCGGGAGCCGGGGCTACTCGGTGATCACCGGCAGCAGACGCGCGGTGGGAGACGGCGCGGGCGTCGGCAGGCCGTCGGGGATCAGGATGTTGCACCGCAGGATCTCGCGCTGCCGCTGCGCCATGTCGTCGAGCGTGGTCGCGGCGAGGATGCGGTCGATCGCCTCCTTGACCTCCAGGAAGACCTCCCGGATGGCGCAGTGCCGCGGGCCGACGTCGATGGTGCAGGGCAGGGCCAGGATCTGATCGATCGCCGTGGTCTGCCCTTCGAGGGTCACCAGGACGTCGCGCATCGAGATCTGGGCCGCCGGACGGGCGAGCACATGGCCGCCCTGGGGGCCGCGGTTGGAGTGGATCAGACGGTCGCGGGAGAGCTGGGCGAGGATCTGCCGCAGGTAGGGCTCGGGGATCCCCTGGTGCCGCGCGATCTCGTGGCTGGTGACCGGGCCGCGGTCGCTGTTCATGGCGATATAGAGCATCGCCCGGATGCCGTACTCACCTTTGGTCGAGATTTTCATGACCGGAGGGCCTTACCCGCGGGTCCAGTCTAACATAGCGCCGGCCCGCGCCCGTGCCGCCCGCGCCGCCAGATCGGGCAGCGGCGAGAGGTCCCGGAGGTCGGCCGCGGGGCTCCCCCGGCGGTCGAGCAGGAGCGCCTGGAAGCCCGCCGCCGTCGCGCCCTCGGCGTCCTCCAACCGGCGGTCGCCGACGTGCAGGACCTCCCCGGCCTCGACCGCGAGCAGCTCCAGGGCCCGGCCGTAGATCCGCCGGTCGGGCTTCTCGACGCCGACGGCGGAGGAGTAGACGACCGCGTCGAACCGGCGGGCGAGCCCCAGGTCTTCGAGCAGGCCCGGCAGGCGATGGTCCCAGTTGCTGATCACCGCCAGCCGCAGCCCCTGAGCGCGCAGGGCCATCAACACCTCCGGCACCTCGGGGAAAACCTCCCAGGCCTCGGCCCGGCCGAAGAGATGGAACAGCTCCGCGGCGGCGAAACGCGTCGGCGGCGGCGCCTCCAGCAGCTCGCAGAACCGCTCCAGGAACCGCTGCCACCAGCCGCGCTCGCCCCCCGGATGGGAGGTGAAGCGGTCGCGGCCGGGATCGGAGAGGCAGCCGAGCTCCTGCCAGACCAGGCGGATCAACCCCAGCGCCTCGCGCGGCGCCACCTCGATGCCGTGCCGCCCCAGGACCTCCGAATAGATCTCGCCGAGCCGCGGGGCGTGGAAGAGGGTGCCAGTGGCATCGAAGGTGACGGCGGCGAGCATGCGGGGGATGAGGATAACAGCCCCCGCCCGGCCCTCACCCCAAACGGGGGGCGGGAAGCCCGGAGGGCGCCCTTCTTTGTAGCCCAGGGTGGAAACCCTGGGCGTTCCCAGCGGCCGTACCTGCGAATCGACCCGGGAGCCGTGCCCCGGCGGATGGCGCCCAGGGTTTCCACCCTGGGCTAGGAAGAAGGACGCCCTC
>JBKKAU010000508.1:0-4083 GCA_046714475.1 Thermoanaerobaculia bacterium | reverse complement strand
CCGCCGAGATGCTCCGGCGCACCGGCCTGTCGGAGGCCGACGCCGGAGTGGCCCGGCTGCGGGCGTCGATCGATCCGGTGCGGGCGCTGACGGCCTTCTTCCAGAGCCTGCTGGCGCGCACCGGCGTGCCCGGCGTCGAAGGGGGGCTCGCCGGCATCGCGCGGGCGGTGGTGGACGCCGTGCCGCCCGAGCGCATCGCCGCCCTGGTGGCGCCTCTCCTCCGCGCCATCCATGGCCGGATCGCGGCGCTCCTCGACGCCCTGGCCGCGCCGCTCAAGGACGGCATCGCCGAGATCATCCGGGTGATCGAGAGCTTCGACCTCACGCCGTTGCGCGAGGCCCTGGACGGGGTCCAGCAGGAGGTGCGCGGCCAGGTCGAGGCCCTCTCCCCCGACCAGCTCCTCGGCGGCGTTCTGACCGGCTTCCGCGACCTGCAGGCCGAGGTCGCCGGCTTCGATCCGCTGGCGCCGGTGATCGCCGTGCTCGACGAATTGCGCGCCGCCGCCGCCCGGCTCCTCGAGAAGCTCGACGTCGAAGCGATCCTGGCCGGGCCGATCGCCATCTATGAGGACATCCTGGGCCTCCTCGGCCAGCTCGACCTCGAGGTCCTGTTCGGGCCGGTCCTGGAGCAGCTCGGCGCCCTCCAGGGCCAGGTGGAAGTGGGGCTGGAGCGGACGGTGACCGCTTTCGAGCGGCTCCAGGAATCCCTGCCGGCCACCGTCGGATCAGCGGGCTCGGGCGGCGCGAGCGGCAGCGTCAGCGTGGGCGGCGGGGTGTAACGAAACGCTCCGGCGAACGCCTGATCAAGCAAAGGGAGAAAGACGACCATGCCGGCGGCTCTGACCCACAAGTCCATCCTGCTGCTCGCGCGCCGGCGCCTGGGAGTGATGTACCGGGCGCTGGAGGCGAAGCAGAGCGCGGGCGGCCCGGTCAGCGATTTGGAACGGCAGGTCGCCCATCTGGCGAAGAAGGCCTACGACATCCTGTCGGCGACGGACCCGGTGGCGCTCGAAGGCTCGCTCGCCGCCGATCCCCTGGCCCAGGGCGTGTCGCGGTACGCGGTGATGGGCTCGATGGGACCCGACATCCCGGCCTTCGCGGCGCTCCTCGCCCCCGGCCAGGCGTGGATCTTCGATACGGTGCACAAGGGGTCGCCGGACCATCACCGGGAATTCGTCCACGCCGGCACCACGGATTTCATCCTGACCTTCTGGCGGAAGGTCTCGGAGGCCCTGGCGGCCGAAAGCGACGCCGGCGCCCGGGACCTCCAACTCAAGCGGATGCGCGCCTATGTCCTGGGCCATCTCGCCCACGTCGCGGGCGACGTCATCTCCCACCCCTTCGTCAACGACGTCGAGTGGCACGCCGCGCCCGGCCGGCTCGCCCACCATGAGACCGAGGGCTCCAACGACGCCCTGGTGGCGCGCCAGGTGCTGGGCCGTGGGAGCACCCGGGAAGGGCAGGCCTGGGACGTCTGGTGGCCGGATTCCGGGCAGGTGCCGGAGCCGTTCTACAGCGCCTACGCCGAGGCGCTGGAGGAGGTCTACTCGTTGCGCACCCGCCGGCGCACCGGCTTCGCCGAGTACGAGCGCGGCTTCCAGGAGCACCGCCCGCCGGCGCTGGACGCGGCGCTGATCAAGGACGGCTACAAGGTCTACCGCGACGGCGGCATCGGCATCGGCTACGGCTGGGGCTGGGGCAAGTGGTTCGGCCTGCTGTCGACGATCTTCGTGCCGCTGCTGGCGGCGCCCTACCTGGTGTTCGCCCTGCCCAACGGCAGCCAGTTCTACCGGCCGCCGCGGCCGGGCGACGACGCCGACCGCGGCTGGTGGGAGATGCTGGAGCTGCCGCTGGCCCTCACCGCGCCGGTGCCGGTGATCCTGGGGGTCATCATCGCGAGTCTGACAACCACGGGAGTCGGAGACTTCCTGGGCGCGGCGCTCTTCTTCTCGACCGCCTCGATCATCCCGGCCATCGCCGGGCTGGTGATCGCCTTCACCAACTCTGGGAGCCCGCCCGGCGTACGCTGGCCGGTGCTGTTCGGGGTGCCCCTGGCCTCCGCGCTGATCCCCCTGTTCTTCACCGGCCGCCGCGGCGTGGGCTACCTGCCGGTCGTCATCGCCTTGCCGCTGATCGCGCTCGCCGCCTTCTTCCTCCTCTTCGGCTTGCTGGTGCTGATCCCCCGCGCCGCCGGCGCCTCGCCGGACACCCAGACCGGCTTCGTCGTCACCTTCCTGATCGTCTGGACGGCCCTGATGCTCGCCCTCTGGATCTGGCTGCCGTTCGAGCTGCGCGACGCCCGCATCCCGGAGTCGCCCAAGCCCTTCACCGCCCATCCGCACGCCGTGCGCCTGTTCGACGACGCCACCCTCTTCCACGAGCCGGCGCCGGGCGGCGCCCCTCCCGGCGGCGAGCCGACGCTGGCGCAACGGCTCTACCCCTCGTCGCGGCGGCCGCTCCTCAAGGTCTGGTGGGAGGGGACGGGCACGATGACGTTGCGCTCGGACCGTTTCCAGCTCGTCTTCCGGCCCAAGGGGGGCACCGCAGCCGACGACAGGGTGGTGCGCGCCCCTATCGAGCCGCTGACCCTGACCGGCTACATCCGGCTCCTGGAGCGCTCCATCCCCGGGGTCAAGGCGGCGGTGTTCGAGGCCGCCGACCCCGACTACGTGCTGCCGCCCGGCGCCGCCTTCGCCGACCACGGCGACGCCGACGACGACGAGAAGCAGCCGACCGTCGACAAGCGTGGCGAGGAGGCGGCCAAATTCAAGAAGCTGGGCGGCTCGGCCGACGCCACCGATTACGTCCTCCATCACGCTCCGCGCACGGTCCAGGCGGTGCGCTTCGGGTCGCAGGAGCCGGCGGATTCCTTCGCCTGGAACGAGGGGACCGCGCAGTCGAGCGGCGACACCGGAGGCTTCACCTACGTCCACAACCCGGTGGGCGCCGGGGACGGCGACAAGGTCATGGACCTGGCCGCCGACTTCGCCGCGCTGCTGATGCTGGGAAGGGCCTCGCACGTCATGCCCTCCGGCGAGCGGGCCGTGCCCCGGGCCGGCAACGTCCCCGAGCTGCAGCAGGTGTTCCGCAACTGGTGCCTGGACCGCCGCCGCGTCAACGAGTGGCGGATGCTGGTGGCCGGCGGCGCCATCCCTGAAAAGGGCGCACGGCCCGAGGGCAAGGATCCGCTGATGCCGGCCTCGACGCCGGAGGACTGGACTTCGCCGCTCTTCTTCGCCGCCGCCCGCGACCCCTTCGACGAGGGGGAGCGCACCGCCCACTCGCTCGGCTGGGTGCCGCTGCTGCGCAAATGGTTCGACGTGGCCCGGCGGCCCGACGCCGACGCCCTGGCCGCCACCCGGTTCAACGAGAACGACCCCACCAACCGCGAGCTGAGCCGCGGCATGGCCTACCTCCTGGACATGCCCGACCCGCAATCGGCGCCCTGAAGAGGACCTATGGCAGAGAACGCGTTCCTGACGGCGGTGTCCGGCTTCCTGCGCGACCGGGCGGGGCTCTCGCCCGCGCCGGCACGGGTGGGCTTCGCCGAGCCGGCCGCGGAGGAGGAGCTGCCGGCGGTGGTCCTGTCGCTGGAAGAGGTGCAGCGCCTGGGCGGCGGCATCGGCGAGCGCTCGCAGCTGATGACCGGGGCGTTGGCCTGGCGCGCGGAGATCGACCTCGCCGCCCCCACGCTGGCCGGCGAGCCGGAGCCGGACCTGGTGAGCGCCGACCGCCGGCAGCTCACCCTCCCCCACGGCGGCCTGGTGCGCCGCGACGGCACGGAAGGGCCGCTGGCCGGTAACGACCTCCGGGTGACGGTGGACGGCGCGCCCACGGTGGTACAGGCGGAACCGGAGATCGGCCGCCTCACCTTCGCCGATCCGCTGCCGGAAACAGGCACGGTGACCGCCGAGTACTTCCTGGGTCAGTGGGAGCGGTCGGTGACGCGCCTCTACGGCGTGCTGCGGGCCGACGCCTGCGCCGGCACGGCGCCGCAAGCCGAGGGGCTGAGCGCCGGCATGGTGGCCGCCCTGACCTCGCCGGCGGCGCGGCCGGCGGTGCAACGGCTGCTGTCCCTGGGGC
>JBKKAU010000507.1:0-4879 GCA_046714475.1 Thermoanaerobaculia bacterium | reverse complement strand
GTCCCAGTAGAAGCGCGGACCGGCGACGGCGGCCCCCGCCTCCAGGCACGACAGCAGGGCCGGCACGCAGCCCGGCAGCACCAGCACGTCGGGGTTCATCAGCAGGATCGCTTCGGCGCTGGATTGCGCGACGCCGAGGTTGACGCCGCCGGCGTAGCCGAGGTTGCGCCCCGGGTCCAACCTGCCGACCGGGAGCCGGTCGAGCAGGGCGCGCTCCTCGGCGGTGCTGCCGTTGTCGACCAGCCACCATTCCACCTCGTGCCCGCTCCCCGCGAGGTCGGCGCGCAGCGCGTCGAGAGCGGCCTCGGCCAGCTCCGGCGTGTGGTAGTGGACCAGGATCACCGCGAGGCGCATGGGCCGGGCGCCAGGGGCAGGGAAGGGGTCAAGAAGACCGGGTGAGGGCGAAGGTGCAGCCGCGGCAGATGAAGTCGCCGGGGGCCTCTTCGAGGCCGTAGGTCCAGCGCCGCATCAGCGCCATGGTGGGGCCGGTCAGCACCTCGTGCACGCTCTCCCGGGTCAGGTCCCCGACCACGTACTTGGCGTCGTAGTCCTCGCAGCACAGCACGCATTTCCCCTGGGGGGTGATGTGGATGTGCTGCAGCGGGCGGGAGCCGACGTTCTCGCAGCCGCAGAGGCGCTGGTTGGGCGCGGCGGGCTTCAAGCCGATCTGGAGGTAGCCGGCGCGGTCCATCACCTCGAAGTACTTGACCGCGAAGCGGCTGCCGGCGAAACGCTGCGAGATCTCCTCGAAGTCCCGCTTGTGGGCCTCGTTGCCGGTCCCCAGGACCACCATGTCCATCTGCTCCGCCACCGGGCGGTCCTTGGCGTAGTCGAGGTGCCGCAGGACCAGCTCGAGGTGGTCGCCGCCCCGCTCCTTGCTGTAGCGCCCGCGGTCCAGCGTCGAGAGGTTGATCGACAGGAAGCGCAGCCCGCCCATGCCGACGAGTGCGTCGATCCGGGCCGGCGTCAGGCCGGTGCCGTTGGTGAGCACCGCCGGCGGCAGCCCCGCGGCCCGAATGGCCCGCACCTGGTCGACGAAGCGCTTGTCGGCGGTCGGCTCGTTGTAGTTGATCATAAACACCGCTTCAACCGTGTCGCGGTAGGCGGCCAACTCGCCCACGATCCGCTCGTACAGCTCGGTGGGCATGAAGTAGTCCTCGCGCGGCGCGATCGACACCGGGCAGAAGTAACAGGACTGGTTGCAGACCGTGTGCGCCTCGAGCGATACGTACTTGAGCAGGAACTTCCGCGAGGCGTCCTCCCCCGCGGGCAGGAGCCAGCCCTGCCGGGCGAGGGCCGCGCGCTCGCCGGCCGCGACCGCGACCATGTCCACGACGCCGCCGAGCAGGCCGCGCAGCAGGTCGTAGTGCGGCTCGCCGGAGGCCAGGGTGCGGTCGGTCAGCGGGTCGTAGACGCGGTCCTCGCCGACGTGCAGGAACGGATTGAGGCGCAAGCCCTCTTCATGAGGCGCTGCCTCGCGCAGGAACGGGGTCAGACCGACGGTCTCCATCATCTCGTTTCGGGCGCCCGGGTGTGCGCCAACATCTCCCTATCTTCTTGTACGGATGAAGGGCCGCCGGCGTCCACATCCCAGACATGATCCACGTGAATCAGACCGAAGGCGTAGGAAGGGCTGACGACACTGAAGGCCCGCCGCAGGATCCGTTGATCGTAGATGTGCAGCCCCTCTTCGTCCAGGAGGAAAATATATACCGTGAACTCCCCCTTGACCAACGGCAGCTTCGGGATGCGCAGCCGGACGGCGTAGCGGCTCTGTCCGGTCCGCGGCGGCAGTCCGTCGGCGCGGGTCGACAGCGAGCAGACCTCCACCTCGTCGACGCGGTTGATGCCGACGCCGACGTGGAAGGCCAACCGCGGGTCTATCGTCTCCCACTCCACCTCCAGCTCCCAGTCCTGCCCGAAGGCGTACACCGGCTCGCCTTCCATCATCAGCCGGGCGGCGAGCAGGCGCGCCGGCTGGCCCGATCCAGCCGGGTCCGCGGAGACAACGGCCGGTTCGGGCGCCGCCGGCGCGCTCTTGGCGAGCAGGAAGGTCTCGTAGGCCCGCACCACGTCGGCCACCGGCCCCAGCGCCTCGGTCCGGCCGTGCCGCAGCCAGAGAGCGCGCTGGCAGAAGGCCGAGACGTAGTACATGGCGTGCGAGCAGAACAGCAGGGTGCCGCCGGAGTCGACATAGCGGACCAGGCGGTCCATGCACTTCTTCTGGAAGTAGCCGTCGCCCACCGACAGGGCCTCGTCGATGATCAGCACGTCGGGCTCAACCTGCGTCGCGATCGAAAAACCCAGCCGCATTGCCATGCCCGTCGAGTAGACCTTGACCGGCTGGTCGATGAACGCCCCCAGCTCGCTGAACTCGACGATGTCGGGCATCTTCCGCCCCAGCTCCTCCTCGGAGAGCCCGAGCATGGCGGCGTTCAGGACGATGTTCTGGCGTCCGGTGAAGTCGGGGTGGAAGCCGGAGCCGAGCTCCAGGATCGAGGCCACCTTGCCCCGCACCTCTACCGCGCCGGTGGTCGGGGTGACGATGCCGGCCAGGATCTTCAACAGCGTGCTCTTGCCGGCGCCGTTCTCGCCGATGAGGGCCAGCCCCTCGCCGCGCGGCAGCGTGAAGCTCACCTCCTCCAGCGCCTGGAACTTGCGGTGGCGCGGCCGGCGGGTCACCAGCTCGGCCAGGCGGTCCAACGGCCGGGGATAGACCCGGTAGGTCTTGGTCAGCCGCTCGGCGGCTACGGCGAGGTCCTTCATTGAGGGATAGTGTACGGTCAGAGATACCCCAGCGCCCGGAGCCGCTCCAGCTCCTCCTCGCTCTGAGTGCCTTTCTGCGCCGGTCCGGAGCCGCGCCGGGCGAGCCAGCGCTCCAGCAGCGCCGCCAGCTCCCGCTCGACCGGCAGCCCGCTCCCGGCGAGGTTCGCGGTTTCGGCCGGATCCCGCTCCAGGTCGTAGAGGTAGGCGCCGTCGGGCACGAAGCGGTTGCCCCGGCTCCACCAATACTTGTGGCGCCGGGTGCGGACCATGGCGCCGAGCTGCCCGGTGTGCTCGGCGAAGGCCACCCGCCGGCCGCCGCGGCCCTCGCCGGTGATCCGGCGCAGGTCGATCCCATCGATCCCATCGGGGCCTGCCGGCGCGCGCCCCCCCACGGCCGCGAGCAGCGTCGGGAAGACGTCGACGTTCTGCACCAGCCCGTCGAGCCTCCGTCCCGCGCGGCGCTCGCCCGGCCAGCGGATCATCAGCGGCACATGCAGGACGGTGTCCCAGAGGCCGGCGTGCCGGTAGGACACCCCATGGTCCTCCAGGTTCTCGCCATGATCGGCGATCAGGACGACGATGGTGTCGTCGAGCAGCCGCCGGCTGCGCAGGAAGTCCAGCAGCCGGTCGATCTGGCGGTCGAGATAGGCCACCTCCCCGGCGTACAGGTCGGAGTGCCCCCCCAGAATCCCGTTGCGGTAGGCCGTTACGGCGCCCGTCTTGCGGAAGGGGCTCCAACGTGCCGGCGGCGCGAGGCCGCTCGCCGTCTCCGGCCGGTAGCCGGTCGCGAACGGCCGCGGCGGCGTGTGCGGCGTGTGCGGGTCGAAGAGGTGGAGCCAGAGGAAAAACGGGCGCTCCCGCCCGGCGATCCAGTCCATCGCGGTGTCGACCACCAGCTCGGCCGCGAACTGGTCGCGCGCCACCTGGACCCTGTCGAACCCCTGGCCGAGCCCGGAGCGCGCGTCGGCGAGGTGGTCGATCGACAGGACCGCCTGGGTGTCGTACCCCAACCCCGAGAAGACCTCGGCCAGGGTGGTGTGCCCGGAATCCAAACGGTGGTCGAAGTCGTAGATGCCGTGGTTCTTCCCGTAGAGGCCGGTCAGCAGCGACGTGAAACTGGGGTTGGTGACGTTGAAGCAGGAGGTCGCCCGCAGCCAGACGTCGCTTTCGGCGGCGAGAGCGTCGAGGGCGGGCGTCAAGCTGGGTGAGCGGCCGTAGGCGCCGAGCGCGTCGGCGCGCAGCGTATCGATGCCCAGCAGCAGGACGTTGGGCCGCTTCTCATCGCGTTCGGGTGGCGCTCCGGCGCCGCCGCGGCTGTAGACCGCCGGGCTCCCCCAAAGGGCGCGGGCGGCCGCGGGACCCTGGACCTCCAGGAACAGGTCCACGGTGGAGCCCGCGTACTCGCCGAGGTCCAGGTAGACGGTCGGCGGCGCCGAAGACCCGGACGGCTCGGCGGACTTGGAGTAGAGCTCCCGGACAGGCTTCGAGCCTTCCCGTACCGTCACCCGGTAGGTACAAGGGCATGGAAGAGGGACGAAGGAGAGATAGGGGGCGCTTCCCAACTCGATACGCCAGCCGGCGCGCGAGCCCGCCGCCTGCTCCAGGGCGTGGACCGCCGCGGCCGGGAGGCGGTCGACCAGGCGCCGGCCTTCCGGCGGCAGCACCTTGGGGTCCCGAACCTCTTCCGGTCCGAGGGGGGCGTCCCGGCGGACGACGGTGCGTCCACCCGGACCGGCCTCTTCCACAAAAGGCCGCTCCGACCACAGGTCCGTCCGCCGCCAGCTCTCCGCGCGGCGCTCCGGCGCGCCGTCACAGCCCGCCAGGGCCAGAACGGCCGTCCAACAGGTCAGGAGCCTCCGCATCGGTCGAGAAGGTATCAGCAAAAAACAACGGGTGGGCTCGCGCCGCGCGCGAACCCACCCGGAAGTACACCGACGGAACGCCTTACGGGATGAGGAGGACCCCACCCGTCAGGTTGTCGCACACTGTGTCGAGCTTGATGGCGTCGTAGCCGACAGCGTAACGGCCCTCGGCGCTCATCGCGGTCGTCACCCAGGCCTGGGCCGTCGCCGGCGGCAGACCCGCCACCTGGCCAGAGACCGTGGTGTTGAGG
>JBKKAU010000506.1:0-7337 GCA_046714475.1 Thermoanaerobaculia bacterium | reverse complement strand
TGGACCTCCCCGCGGCGATCGAGCAGGCGGCGCCGCTGCTCGCCCGCGAGCAGATGGGGGACCGGGTCGTCCACCGCGCGGGCGACGCCTTGCGCGACGACCTGGGCGAGGAGGCCTACGACCTCGTGCTGCTGTCGCAGCTGGCGCACCACTTCGACGATCCGACGAACCGCGAGCTGGTGGCGCGGATCGCCCGGGCGCTCCGGCCGGACGGCGTCCTGGTGATCCAGGAGATCATCCGCCGCGAGTCGCCCGAGGAGGGGGGGCAGCTCGACGGCCTGCTCGACCTCTATTTCGCGCTGACCAGCAAGTCCGGCACCTGGTCGTTCGCCGAGATGGCCGAGTGGCAGAAGGCGGCGGGCCTCACCCCGAAACCCCCCATCCGCTTCCGGACGATGCCGGGGATCGGGCTGCAGGTGGGGGTGAAGAGGGCGCGATGAATCGCGCCCCTACCCCACAGGCTTCGCCGGCGCCGGCCGCTTCTCGATCGTGGCCTTCTCGAGGACCACCGGGGTCTTGGGCTCGTGGAAGGCGACCTTGGGCTCGGCGTCGCCAAGCCACTTCTCGGTGACCGCGACCGCGCCGATCTTCTCCAGCACGTCGCGCCCCTCGATCAGCTCACCGAAGGCGGCGTACTTGCCGTCGAGGTGCGGCCGGGGGGCGAGGCAGACGAAGATCTCGGTGCTGCCGCTGTCCGGATCCGCGCCGCGCGCCAGGCCGACGGTACCGGCCACGAACGGATGGCTGTTGAACTCGCCCTTGATCCCGGGCTCGTCGTTCTCGCCGCCATCGCCGGCCTGGATCACATGCCCGGACACCACGCGGTAAAAACTCTTGCCGTCGTAGAAGCCCTTCCGCACCAGCCTCTTGAAGTTCGCGACGGTCTGCGGCGAATCCTTTTCATGGAACCGGATCACCATCGTGCCCATCGAGGTCTTGAGGACGCCCATCTCCTCCTCGCCGGATGGCGCGGCGGGCGCGGCGGCGGTCTCGTGGGCTCGGACGACCACCGGGGCGAAGAGCAGGCAGGACAGCAGGACCAGCAGGGAACGCTTCATACATTCTCCCTCCAGGGCAAAGGGTCGCAGTAGGTACGCGAACGATAACACGTCGCGCGCCGGACCGCTCACCCCCGCGCTTTCGTCTCCCCCGGGAGCTTCGCCAGCGCCTCGCGGCTGCGCTCCACGCCCGCCTCGTCCCCCATCTTCCTCCACGGGCCGGCCCACCGCGCCACCAGGGACGCGACCCTGGCGAGGACCGGCCGCCAGCGCCGGGGAGGCGGCAAGGCCGGCGGCTCCGGCTCCAGGATCTCTTTCGGGATGACGATCGGCCGCGTCCCGAAGTCGGGGGCCGGAGCGACCGGCGGTCTCTGCGGCTCCTCCTGGAGTTGGACGAGCGGCGCGATGAAGCGGTAGCCCCGGCGGGGTACCGTCCCGATGACCGCGGGCCGGGTGGGGTCGTCCCCCAGCGCATGGCGCACCTCGCTCACCGCCTGCTTGACCGAGGCGGGGGAGAGGTGCTCGACCCCCCAGACGCGGTCGAGCAGCTCTTCTTGGGACAGGACCTTCGGCGCGCTCTCGGCGAGGACCTGGAGCAGGCGGAAAGCCTGGGGACGCAGGCGGACCTCGCCGTCCGGGCCAAGCAGCCGGCCCGCTCCGAGGTCGAGGATGAGCTCTCTGAACTGGTACTTCATGCGCCGCGACTCGCTTCCATACCGATCCTTGACCCTTTCTTGACCGCTCGCGGACGCCTTTGACCGGCCGCCCGGACGATCCTTGCGGTCGAACCGGGGAGGCCGGAGCGACCCGCCCGACGCCTCCTCCCGATCGACTCGAAAGGAGATACGAAATGTTCAAGCGCACCCTCACCACCCTGGCTCTCGGGTTGATGCTCGCGGCCGCCGCGTCGGCGCAGGAGACGGACGACCTCCAGTTCAACAAGCGGCCCTTCCATAGCAAGGAGGCGATCCAGGCGCAGGCGGTCCTGCACCTGCCGCCGGCCGGGCCGACCCTGAGCGAGGCCGACCGGCGGGCTCACTACAAGAACGTCGCCGTCCAGGCGGCGCTGGACTGGATGGTCCGGCACGGCCACTTCGACTTCCACGACGCCGCGCACTCGATCAAGGTCTACGAGACCAGCCAGGGCTACGTCATGGTCATCCACTTCGGCGGCGGCGGCAACGCCGTGATCTTCCTGGGCCCCGGCCCGTTCCTCCCCGGCCCGGAGCCCGAGATCGAGCGGCTGGACACGCTGATGTCGGTGACCCTCCTCCTGGACCTGCAGGTCGAGGAGCCTGTCTTCAACAACTAGCGCTCCGGATCCTGACGAACGTCCTCAGGGATAGAACAATTGACAACCGCGAATCTTGCGCAAGGAGAAAAGCCATGTCCCGTATTCAACGCCCGCTCCTGCTCACCCTGCTCCTCGGCTTCGTCCTCGGTCTGCCCCAGGCGCCGGCCGCCGCGGCCCAGACTCTCACTCCGGCCCTGGGGCTGTGCGGCATCGTAGTCCGCGGCCTCGGCTACACCGAGTCCGAGGCGATCGACAACGCCGTCAGCCACCTGTACGAGTACTACCGGGTGCTCAGTTACAGAGTCGTCGCCTCGGACTGCGACGAGGACTCCTCCACCCACGGACTGGATCTGCCGACCTGCTACGCCGAGCTCAGCGCGTGCGGTTTCCGCAAGATCGGTATCCGCGTATCCTGAAGACGAAAGGAGCGGCCCCACTCGGGGCCGCTCGCTGGCGCGTCTTGGCCAGGGTTGCTCTGTTTCCCGCGTGCGGGATGGTCACCGCCCGGCGGGGGGAGTATCATCGGAATCACTGAGGGGGGGAGCCCTGCCATGCCGACCAGGACCTTGGACCAGCACATCGAGATCACCCCTGGAGTCGCCGGAGGCAGGCCCCGTATCGCCGGGCGCCGTGTCACGGTGCAGGACATCGTGGTCTGGCACGAGCGGATGGGCAAGAGCGTCGCCGAGATCTCGGCAGGGCACGACCTCACCATCGCCGACGTCTACGCGGCCCTGACCTACTACTTCGACCATCGCGATGAGATCGACGAGTCTCTCCGGGAGAGCGAGGCCTCGGTGGAAGGCCTGTGCCGAAAGACCCCGTCGAAGCTCTGGCAGAAGCTGCTGTAGCGGCAGGGGGCACGATTCATCACGCCCCCTCTCCTCCTACGGATTGCCTACGGGAGATCGGCGCAGCTTGCGCCCCAGCCGCCGCACTGCACCGAGATCGTGGTGCCGGGGCAGGTGCACCGGGTGGTCGAGGACACGGTCGAGCAGTAGTTGTAGCTGCAGTAGCGGTACAGGGCCGAAGCCTCGGGGGCCCAGCTTCCCAGCGCGGCGAATCCCAGGACGGCGGCGGTGACGAGCAACCTCTTCTTCATGTCGAACCTCCCTCTCTCCGGAAGCACGAGGGCGGCGACCCTCTGTCCCCGTCCGGCTCCCCTCAGTTTAGAAGGTGTTGAGAAGTCGATTTCCGAGCCGCTCCGAGGCGGGGAGAGGCTCCCCCATCCCTCCGCAACAGTCCTCCGGCGGCGCCGGAACGTAATGCTTTCTCGGGTCCATCTTTTTCTGAGATAATGAAGGAATCACATCAGCGGTCGCCGTCTGCCGGCGACGGAAGGCGGAAGGTCCATGAACAGACTGGCGGGAAAAGTGTCGCTTGGTATCCTGCTCTTCATCACTCTTGTGGCGGCCGCCGCAGCCAGCCCGGTCTCGCTCCTTTCCAAGGCGGAACCGAGCCTGTTCGCCGACAGCGCTGGCGGGGGCTTGAGCGACACCGGCCAGCAGGTCAGCGCCGATGGGCGGTATGTCGTCTTCCTGAGCGGCCGGAACGCGGTGTCCGGGCTGGTGGACGCGAACCAGGGTGCGGATATCTTCCTTCGCGACCGGGTCGCCGGTACGACCGTCCTGGTCAGCCGTTCCGCGGCCTCCGGCAGCACGACCGCCAACGCTGAGTCCGGCAAGCCCGTCCTCAGCGCCGACGGCCGCTGGATCGTCTTCCTGAGCAGTGCCACCGACCTCGTGCCCGGGCAGGTGGACGGCAACAACAACGACGACGTCTTCCTTTTCGATCGGATTACGGGCACGGTGCGGCTGATCAGCCATGCCGCCGGCTCGGAGACGACTGCGGGCGATCAGATGTCATTCACGCCGACGATCAGCGCGGACGGCGCGTACATCGCCTTCGTCAACTACTCTTCGAACCTCGTCGCCGGTCAGACTGGCACTGGGGCGGCCTACCTCTACGACCGGGCTGCGGGCACGACGCGTATCGTCAGTCATGCCGCGGGCTCGCCCACCGCCGCCCGCGCTGTCACTTTCTGGCAATCACCCCCCCGTTTGAGCGCCGACGGCCGTTTCGTCGTCTACGGGAGCGGTTGGGCCGATCTGGTGGCCGGTTCGACCTTGCCGGCCGTGGCCATCTACCTCTACGACCGGACGACCGATACGAATGTCCTGGTCAGCCATGCGGCCGGCTCGGCCACGACCGGCGGCAACGATTCGTCCAAGAACCCGCGCATCAGCGCCGACGGACGCTATGTCGCGTTCGACAGCCGGGCCACGGACCTCGTCGCGGGGTTCGTCGCCAACTACCCCGAGGACGTCTTCCTCTGGGACCGCGAGACTGGCGCCACTGCCCTGGTCAGCCACCAGCCCGGCTCGGCCACCACAAACTCCACCGCGACCTCCGTGCTCCTGGCCCTCAGCGCCGACGGGGCCTGGGTCCTCTTCTGCAGCCAGGGGGACGATCTCATCGCTGGAGGGACTTCCATCCCCGGCAGCTTCTGGGACGTCTTCCTCTACGAGCGCGCGACCGGTGCCGTCGCCCTGGTGAGCCATGCCTACGGCTCGGCGACCACTCCCGCCGACCGCCACTCCACCAGAGGGTCGATCAGCGCCGACGGCCGCTACGTGGTGTTCGAGAGCGAGGCCAGGAACCTCCTGTCCGGCCCTGTCGAGCCCTCCGCGGGCGAATTCGACCCCGACATCTTCCTGTACGACCGGACCACCGGGGAGGTCACGCTGGTCAACCATCCGGCAGGCCTGGCAGGTACGTATACCCGTCCGTCCGCCTTTTCCGAGATCAGCGCCGACGGCGGCACCGTGCTGTTCGAGAACCCTGGCGGCGACCTGGCAGCCGGCCTCAGGGACACCAACGCCGTTGTGGATGTCTACGTCCACGACCGGGCCTCCGACACCGCCGAGCTGATCTCGAGGCGCGCCTCCGACATGCCCTCTCTCGCCGGAGACCGGGAGAGCGGCGGCGCGGTAACGAGCCCCGATGGACGCTGGGTGGCCTTCTCCAGCGTCGCGACCAATCTGTTGCCCGGGCAGGTGGATACCAACAACCAGGCGGACCTGTTCCTCCATGACCGGCGCACCGGCGCGACGGTCCTGGTCAGCCGCAAGGCCGGCGCCTCTCCCGGGACCACCTCGAACCGGGGCAGTGGAGGAGGGAGGATCAGCGACGACGGACGGTACGTCGCGTTCTGGAGCCTCAACAGCGACCTGGTGGCCGGTCAGATCGACACCGACGACTATTTCGATGTCTTTCTCTTCGACCGGGACACCGGCACGGTCACTCTGGTCAGCCGCACGAGCGCCTCGCCCACGACCGCGGATCATGGAGAGTCCATGCCCGTCGCGATGAGCGCCGACGGTTCCCGTGTCCTGTTCTCGAGCAGGGCCACCAACGTCCTCACCGGCGTGACCGACGCCAACGGCACCCTCGGTGATCTTTTCCTTTTCGATCGCGACACGGGCGCGGTGACCCTGGTCAGCCACGCGAGCGGCTCACTCACAACGACCGCCAACGGACACACTGCCGGAGCCTCGCTCAGCGCGGACGGAAACTGGCTCGCCTTCGAATCCCTGGCCACCAACCTCGTGGCCGGGCAGGTCGACACCAATGGCAAAACGGACCTCTTCCTGTATGACGTCGCCGCCGGGACCACGTCCCTGGTCAGTCACACCCCCGGGTCGTCCACCGCGACGGGAGACGACCACTCGCTCAGCCCCTCGCTCAGCCCGGACGGCGCCTTCCTGGTCTTCAGCAGCTACTCGAAGAACCTCGTGGCCGGGCAGGTCGACACCAACGGCGGCGGGGACACCTTCCTCTTCGAGCGCACGACCGGCACGGTGACGCTGGTCAGCCATGCCCAGGGCTCGCCCACCACCACCGGCAATTTCGGCGGACCTCTCGACCGCTCTCCCAGGATCAGTGCCGACGGCGCCTGGATCGCTTTCTCGAGCCCGGCGAGCGACCTTGTCGTCGCCGGCCAGTCCGAAGAGCCTAATTCGGCTCAGACCGACATCTTTCTCCAGGAGCGGGCGACCGGGATGACAAGGCTGGTGAGCCATCGTCCTCACCTGCCCACTACCGACGGCAGCAGGCCCTCCGAGTTGTACGGGATCAGCGGCGACGGCAGGTATGTCCTCTACGGGAGCGATGCGACGGACATGGTCTGGAACCAAGTCGATCGGAGCTTCGCGATGGATATATTCCTGTACGACCGCGACGTCCACGAGAGCCTGCTGGTGAACCGCTCCCTCGCCTCGCCGACCCAGACGGGCAATACGACCTTTAACTCTATATTCGCTTTTCTCAGCGAGGACGGCGGCACCGTCGTCTTTTCCAGTCCGGCCCCCGACCTCGTCCCGGGCGACTACAACGGGGAGAGCGACCTGTTCGTCTACGACAACGGCCGGGTCGGGAGCTTCCACACGGTCACGCCCTGCCGGGTACTCGACACCCGCCAGCCGCAGGACGGACCGGCGCTGGTGTCCGGAGAGACCTCGATCCTGCACCTCCACGGCGCCTGCGGCATCCCGGAGACGGCCAAGGCGGTCGCGGCCAACGTCACCGTCGTCCAGCCGGCGGGGATGGGTTACCTCATCTTCTACCGCGGAGACCTCCCGGGCGCCCCGGTGACCAGCACGATCAACTTCGGCGCCGGCCAGGTGCGGGCCAACAACACGATCGTGCGCCTGTCCGCCAACGCGGACGGCACCCTGCGCGTGCATCCCGTCCTCCTCGGCGGCGGCGCGGTGCACGTGCTGGTCGACCTGTTCGGCTACTTCGAGTAGCGGGCACCGATCCGGCCGGGACCCGCGGGCCGTATACTGCTCGCGGGTCCTCGCGACCCAAGGAGGAAAGGATGGAGAAAGCTACGTTTGGAGCCGGTTGTTTCTGGGGCGTCGAGGCGGCGTTCCGCAGCACCCAGGGCGTCAAGGCCACGGCGGTCGGATATGAAGGCGGGTCGATGGACAACCCCAGCTACGAGGACGTCTGCACCGGCCGCACCGGCCACGCCGAGGTGGTGC
>JBKKAU010000505.1:0-3151 GCA_046714475.1 Thermoanaerobaculia bacterium | reverse complement strand
GTCCGTGGGGCGGGCATCCGGCGCGTCGGCATCGTCGCCAAGGTGGGGAGCCCCGAGGCCGTCGAGACCGCGCACGAAGTGGCCGAGTGGCTGCGCCGCCGTAGTATCCAGGCGGCGCTCGACGCGGAGGCGACCCTGCCGGACGAGCCCTGCGACCTGATGGTGGTCCTGGGCGGCGACGGCACGCTGCTGGCGGTCGCCCGCACGCTGCCGCCGCAGGTGCCGATCCTGGGGGTCAACCTCGGCAACCTCGGCTTCCTCACCGAGGTGGGGCGCGGCGAGCTCTACCCGTCGCTGGTCCAGGTGCTCTCCGGCCGCTTCGAGACCGAGGAGCGGTCGCTGCTCCAGGTCGAGCTGCGCAAGAGCGGCGGCGGCTCGCAGCCCTACCGGGTGCTGAACGACGCCGTCATCGCCAAGACCGCGCTCTCCCGCATCATCGAGCTCACCCTGTCGGTCGACGGCCGGCTGGTCGCCCGCTTCCGCTCGGACGGCCTGATCGTCTCCACCCCCACCGGCTCGACGGCCTACAACCTGTCGGCGGGCGGGCCGATCCTGAGCCCGCTGCTGCCGGTCGCCGTGCTGACGCCGATCTGCCCCCATACGCTGTCTCTGCGGCCGATCGTGGTCGCCGACTCCAGCACCGTCGAGGTGACGCTGGAGACCCAGGCCGAGGAGGTCTTCCTCACCCTCGACGGCCAGGAGGGCGCCGAGATCGGCTACCGCGACACCGTGCGCGTCACCCGCAGCCCGAGCTCCGTCCGGCTGATCAAGGTCAGCGGCCGCAGCTTCTACGACGGCCTGCGGGGCAAGCTCCGCTGGGGCGGCCTGGAGCGCGGCGGAGGACCCGAGCGGTGAGCGGGCCGCCCCATCCGCCCGATCCGACCGAGCCGCCCGATCCGACCGGGCCGGCCGAGGAGGAGGTCTCCCCAGCCCCGCGCCGCCGGAGCCACGGCCGCATGCGCCGCTGGGTCGTGCGCCCCTTCGTCTGGGGCCTGCTGCTCGTCGTCCTGGTCCTCGCCGTCGCCTATCTCTTCGTCGAGAGCCAGTTCGCGCACCGCCGCGCCGTCGCCCTGGTCACGACGCGGCTGTCGACCGCCCTCGGCCGGCCGATCCAGGTCGGCTCCGTCGACTACAGCTTCGCGCCGCTCGCCTTCGAGCTGCACGACGTGGTCGTCCCCGGCCCGCGCCCCAGCGACCCGGACTTCGCGCGCGTCGCCACGCTGCGCGCCCAGTTCTCCTGGCGCGACCTGCGCCAGAGGGTGCTCCGCCTGGAGCAGATCGAGGTGGTCAACCCGTACATCTACATCCGGTTCAACCCCGACGGCACCACCAACCTGCCGGCGCTGCAGAGCCGCAAGGACGCGCCGCAGCGTTTCGAGGTGCAGATCGGGCGCGTGCTGGTCCAGGGCGGGACGCTGCAGCTCGACGAGACGCGGCTGCCGCTGGAGATCGACGCGCGGACGATCTGGGGGCGGCTGACCGGCCAGGCGGAGCGCGGCGGCGAGGGCGGCCGGCGCCTCGACGCCCAGCTCATCGCCCGCGAGGTCGTGACGACGCTGCCCAACGCCCGTCCCTATCCGTTCCTCTTCTCGGTCCAGGGGAGCTACGAGCCGGGGCTGATCCGGATCGCCAACGCCCGCGTCCGCGGCGGCCCGCACCTGACGGCCGGGGCCCAGGGACAGTTCACCTGGCAGGGCAAGGACCGGCGGCTCGCCCTGCGGATCGAGGCCGACGGCTCGGCCCGGCTCGCCAACTACTTGGGCTACATGGACGAGCCGATCGACGGACCGTTCTCGTTCCGCGGCCGTTTCGACCTGGTGCGGCAGGACTGGCGCTGGTCCGGCCGGGTCCGCTCGCCGCGCATCGCGGTGCTGAACCGCGACTTCCGCGGCCTCGAGGCCGACCTCCTGGGGACCCGCGGCCGGCTGGACGTCGACGTCCGCCGCGCCGGCTACGCCGGCGGCACGGTCACCGGCGGCGTCGCCGTCCAACTGGCCGGCGATGCGGGCGAGGCCGGCTGGCCGGTCGAGCTCGACTTGGAGTATCAGGACCTCGCGCTCCAGCCGCTGGTCCACGACCAGTTCCCCGGCGAGGACGTGCCGCTGGTCGACGAGCTGGCCGGCCGGGTGAGCGGCACGCTCCAGTACCGCTTCCGCCACCGCGAGCCGGTCGCCGGCAGCGGCGCCGCCGACGTCCGTCTGAGCGGCGCCCGCACCGAGGCGGGCCGGATCCCGATCTCCGGCCGCGCGCCGCTCATCATCCGCGACGGCGTGGTCACCAGCGATTCGATCCGCCTGACCGCCCCCGGGCAGGAGATCCAGGGGACCGGCTTTGTCCTCCGCCTCGGCGGCCCCGACCCGGGCAGCGGCCGCTTCGGCTACCTTCTGGTTAGCCAGGACATCGGCGTGCTCGCGCCGCTGCTCTCCGAGCCCGGCGAGGAGCGGCCGTTCTGGCTGCCCAGCCGGGGGCGCGGCACGGCGCAAGGGACGGTCGAGTTCCGCGATGGGAACCTCCGCGCCGGCGTCGCCCTCGACCTGCGGGACGCGGTGGCGCCGGCCCTGGCCGCCGACCGGGTCTCCGGCTCGTTCACCGTCTCGCCCGCGGCGGTCGAGGACCTGCGGCTCGACATGGCGGCCGGCGGCGCCGTCCTCCACCTCACCGGGACGGTGCCGCTGGAGCAGCCCGGCCGGCTGCCCCAGCCGCTCGCCCTCACCCTGGTCGCGGAGCGCTGGCCGGTCGACCGGGTCTCCTGGTTCCTGCCCGAGGCGGTCTCCGCGCCGGGGTTGCTGGGCGGGCGGGTGTCGGGCCTGCTCGATCTGGGAGGCACGGGCGAGGACCTGAACGGGCGCGCCACGGCCGAGGTGACCGGCCTCACCGTCGGCGGGTTCGCGATGGGCCGCGCCCAGGCGGAGGTCACCTTCGCCGGCGAGCGCATCGTGGTCGAGCAGGGGGTGGTGCGGGCGCCGGCCGGGGACATCCTGATCGCCGGCTCCTTCAACGGCGCGTCCGGTGGGGGAGGCGCCCTCGACTTCACGGTCGATGCGCCGGCGCTGTCGCTCGACGAGCCGCCGCTGCGCGACCTCCTGGGCGGCGAGGTCTACGGGCGGGCGGCTCTCGGGGCGCTGATCAGCGGCACGGCGGAGCGGCCGCG
>JBKKAU010000504.1:0-1993 GCA_046714475.1 Thermoanaerobaculia bacterium | reverse complement strand
GGCGGCGGATGGACGACTTGGAAGGGGATGCCCTCGTTCTCGGCGACCTCGGCGAAGGTGGTGCGCAGGGCCTCGTGCCGGCGCACCACCTCGGCCATGGCGGCGAGCAGGGCCGGCACGTCGAGCCGGCCGTTCAGCCGCAGTGCGACGGGGATGTTGTACGAGGCGCTCCCCGGCTCCAGCCGGTCGAGGATCCAGAGCCGCTGCTGGGCGAAGGAGAGCCGCGCCGGCGTACCGAGGTCGGAGCGGCGCGCGATCGGCGCCTGCCGAGGGGCCTTGACCCCCTTGTCGCGCAGCAGCAGCTTGAGGAGCTGCTGCCGCTCCGAAGAAAAACTTCCCTGTCCGCTGCGGAGCTCGGAGGTCAATTCAGCCCTGCCTTCGTGGTGACATTCTAGACCGATAGCTTCTCGGCGATCTGCCGCACCACCGGCGGGCGCAGCAAGCCGTAGTGGTCTGCGGGGAGGGTCTTGGCCGCGACACCGGCGGCGAAGCGCTGCCAGCCGCGCGCGAGGCCGAGGCGGCCGAGGAATGGGTTGGCTTCGGCGGCGAGGACCACCAAGCGGCCGTCGTAGGGCCGCGGCCGGTAGGCGCGGGCGGCGCGGGCGTTGGCGCGGTAGACGCGCCAGAGGCGGAAGGCGCCGGCTTCGACGCCGGGCGGCAACGCGCCGACGTCGCGCGCCCGTTCGAGAACGCGGGCGAGGCCCGTCTCCGCGTCGCGACCTCGCAGGTCGGCCGGCCGGAGCCCCAGGTCGACCCCGGCGAGGCCGCCCAGGTCGAACGCCAGACCGGCCAGGAGGTCGGCGTCGGTGGGCTCGGGCAGGGCAAGCGTGCCGGGGACCGGCGTGTCGAGCAGGACCAGCTTCTCCACCGTCTCGCCCTCCTCGGAGAGCCGCCGCGCCATCTCATAGGCGACGAGGCCGCCGAACGACCAGCCCATGAGCCGGTACGGCCCCCGGGGCGCGGCCCGGCGGACGGCGTCGAGATAGCAATCCGCCATCTCCTCGACGGTCTCGTGCGGCTCCCTCCCCTCCTCCAGCCCGGCCGCCTGGAGCCCGAAAGCAGGAACTTTCTTGAGACGCCGCGCCAGCTCGCCGTAGCACAGGACGTTGCCGCCGACCGGGTGGACCAGGAAGAGCGGCGGGCCGTCTCCGGGGCGTAGCGGCACCAGGACCGCGGGACGGGAGACCGGCTCGGAGGGTTGCGCCTCGTAGCCCAGGGAGACGGCCACCTCCCGCGTCGGCTCACCCAGGAAGTCCTCCTTGTACATCTCGCGCCAGCTCTCGGCGGCGTCGGAATCGACCCGCCGGTGCTCGTGGAACCGGACGTCGCCCATCATGCGCGACAGCTCGTGCACGCCGTCGGTCATCTTGCGCCGCTTGTCCTCGTACGGGTCGAGCATGGCGGGATCGAACGAGACCCCGAGGAAGACGCACAGGCGTTCCATCGTCGCCCGCGGGTCGCGCACCAGGTCCTCGAAGCGGACGAAGCACCGGCGGCCCGGAGGGACTCTTTCGAGATGCGCCCGAATATTCTGGTGACTCACGGTCCAGATCAGCTCGGCGAGCCGGCGGGACGGGAACGGGTGCGGATGGCGGAAGAAGACCTGCTCCAGGTGCGCCTTCTCGAACGAGGCGATCATGCCGTAGGGGTGGCGCAGCAGGTGGATGTAGAGCGGCTCCTCGAAATCTTCCTCGGCGCGGGCGAGCGTCGCCAGGTCGAGCGCGTACGAGGGGGTCTTGTCGATCAGCAGCCGGTCTTCCACCAGATCCTGCATCTCGCGGTAGAAGCGGCGCACCGGCAGGTCCCGCTCCTCCCGCTCCTCGATCTCGCGGAACGCCTCCTCCGCCGGGATGCCGCGTACCTCCATCCAGGCGCGCACCGCGCCTTCGCGCCAGAAGGCGTAGCGGCCGGCGAACGCGTCGCGGCGCTCGCCGAGGGTGTTGAAGCCGAGCAGCTCCAGCTCCGGCGGCGCGAACAGGCCGGGGTGGCCGGC
>JBKKAU010000503.1:0-9164 GCA_046714475.1 Thermoanaerobaculia bacterium | reverse complement strand
GAGCGGACCTTCCGGGTCGCGGCGGCGGGGTACATGCCTCGCGACGGGGCCGGCCTGCCGGTGGCGGACCCCTATGCCCACTCGATGCAGTGGTCGCGCCGGTTCATCGGCCTCAAGGTCTTCCTGTCGCTGGCCGCCGCCGGCTGGGGAGGCTACGAGGAGTCGATCCGCCACCAGACGGCGATGGGCGGCCGGCTGCGCGAGAGGCTGCGGGCGGAGGGATGGACCGTGGTCAACGACACGCCCCTGCCCGTGGTCTGCTTCGTGGACTCCACGCCCGAGGGGCGCTCGGCGGCGTTCCTCGAAGGGGTGGCGGCGCGCGTGGTAGCCTCGGGCGAGGCGTGGATCAGCACCGTGGTGCTGGGGGAGGCGGGACCGGCGCTGCGGGCGTGCATCACCAATTACCGGACGGATCCGGAAGACGTGGATGCCCTGGTGGCGGCGCTGGGGAGGGCGCGGACGGCGTCCTGACCTGCTAGACTCCATGTCCCGGATTTGGCGTAGCCGGCACTTAAGAGGAAGAAACGGAAGCACCGAACAAGGAGACGTCTCCAATGAGCTGGGAAGACAAGGAAGACAACACCATCTACAAGGTGGTCGTGAATCACGAAGAGCAGTACTCGATCTGGCCGGCCCACCGTGAGAACGCCCTGGGCTGGAACGACGTCGGCAAGAGCGGCCCCAAGCAGGAATGCCTGGACTACATCAAGGAAGTCTGGACCGACATGCGCCCGCTCTCGCTCCGCAAGAAGATGGAGGAGATGGAGCGGAACAAGCAGGCGAGCCAGGAGACCAATTGATCCTGGAGTCGAATCGATCGTGAAACCGAGCAGTCCTCCCGCCGAGCGGTGGCTTGCCTACCGCGAGGCCAATCCTCGCGCGCGGCTGCGCATGTTCTGCTTCCCCTATGCCGGCGGCGGGGCTTCCGCCTATCGCGGCTGGGCCGCCTCCCTGCCGAACGACCTCGAGGTCTGCCCGGTGCAACTGCCCGGACGGGAGAGCCGGCTCCGGGACCAGGCCTTCGAGAACCCCGAGCCGCTGATCCAGGCGCTCGCCGACGCGTTGCAGCCCTGGATGGAGATGCCGTTCGTCTTCTTCGGGCACAGCATGGGCGGCATGATCAGCTTCGAGCTGTCGCGCGAGCTGCGCCGCCGCGGCAAGACGCTGCCGCTCCACATCTTCGTCTCCGGCCGGCGGGCGCCCCAGCAGCCGGCCCGCGAGGAGCCCATCCACGACCTGCCGGAGCCCGAGTTCATCGAGAAGCTCCGGGAGCTCAACGGCACGCCCGAGGAGGTGCTCCAGCACGCCGAGCTGATGAAGCTGCTGGTGCCGGTCCTGCGGGCCGACTTCGCGGTCAACGAGACCTACACCTATACCGAGGAGGAGCCCTTCGACTTCGGGATCTCCGCCTTCGGCGGCCTCGGCGACGTGGAGGTCACCAAGGACGACGTGGAGAACTGGCGCGTCCATACCAGCGGCCGGTTCCGGCTGCGCATGCTGCCGGGGGACCACTTCTTCCTGCACAGCGCCAAGGATCTGATCGCCGAAGCGATCGCCCGCGATCTGGCCGAGCTGCGCCAGACGGTCCCGTAGCCCGGTGACCGTCTGGTGATCACCCCTTTCCCGCCGCGTCCGGTCGCTCCCGGCCTGGAGCTCCCGCCGGGGGAGATCCACCTCTGGTACGTACCGCTCGATCCGCCCCAGGAGCGGGTCGAGCAACTCGGCCGTCCTCTTTCCAAGGACGAGTGGGAGCGCGCCAACCGCTACCGTTTCGACCAGCACCGCCGCCAGTACGTGGTGGGCCGCGGCGCCTTGCGCACGCTGCTCGCCGCCTACCTGGGGACCCGGCCCGAGCTGGTCCGCTTCACCTACGGCCCGCGCGGCAAGCCGTTCCTCGATCCGTCCCAGAACGAAGACGGCGTCAGGAGCCTCTTCTTCAACCTTTCCAACTCCAGCGAGCGGGCCCTGGTCGGTTTCGCGCGCGGTCTGGAGATCGGCGCCGACCTGGAGTACATGAAGCCGATGCCGGACCTGGAGCAGATCTCCGAGCGCTTCTTCTCGGTCCCGGAGCGCGACGTGCTGCGGCAGCTTCCCGACGAGCGGAAGCCGGAAGGGTTCTTCAACTGCTGGACCCGCAAGGAGGCCTATCTCAAGGCTGTGGGAGAGGGGCTCGCGGTGCCGCTCGACTCCTTCGACGTGACGCTCGCCCCCGGCGAGCCGGCGCGCATGCTCGCCATCGAAGGCGACGCCGGACGGGCCGTCAACTGGTTCTACTGGCATCTCCGCCCGGCCGAGGACTATATCGGCGCCGTCGCCGTCGAAGGGACGGTGGAAGGCCGGGAGTGGACGTTGAAGACGTGGGGGTTCCCGTAGGGGTATACCCGCGGAATCCTCACCCCCCGACCCCCTCTCCCATCTCCCGCCCAAGCCCCCGCCGGGAGAGGGGGAGAAAGACTTCTGGATCGGGCCGGCAAACCGCTGCGTCTCCCGACCTCCCCTCTCCCCACGGGAGAGGGGGTTGGGGGGTGAGGATTCGCGGTCCTACCTTCCCGCCACCTCTTCCATTACCGCCGCCTCCGCCTTCTTTTCTCCCCCGGATCCCCGCAACCACTCCTCCAGGCGCCTCTTCTGTTCCGCGGTCGCCTTGGGATCGACCTCCAGCTTCCAGGAGCTGCGGGGCTTCCCCCCGAACGTCACCGGCAGGCGCAGCAGGCGCTCGCGGCGCGCCACCAGAAGCGAGACTTTTTCTCCCGGCCGGTAGGCTTCGAGCCGCTTGTCCAGCCCCTCGGGAGGCACCCGGTAGTCGTCGATCGCCAGGATCTCGTCCTCGACGTTCAGCCCCGCTTCGAAAGCGGGCGTGCCGCGCCGCACCTCGGTGACGGCCAGGCGCCCGGCCCGGGCCTCGGTGGTCGCGCCCAGCCAGGCCGGGACCGGCTTCTTGTCGTCGCTCCGGGTCTCCTCCGGCTTGAAGCGCAGCCCGAGCCAGTCCAGAGCCTCGTCGTAGACCAGCTCCCCGGTCGTGGCGAGGGCATGGTCCAGCCAGGGGCCGAGGTCGGTTCCCGCCACCTCTTCGAGGATCTTGTGGAGCTCCTCCGTCCGGAAGCCGCGATCTCCCGAGTAGCGCGAGTAGGCGAGGCGCAGGGCGTCGTCCAGGCTGCGCCGGCCGGCGGTGGCGCGGCGGATCCTGGCGTCGAGCAGGAAGGCGACGACTCCGCCCTTGGTGTAGTAGCTGACGCCCGAGTTGGCGAAGTTCTCGTCGCGCCGGTAGAGCTTGATCCAGGCGTCGAACGAGGACTCGGCCATGCTCTGGACCAGGCGGCCGGGGGTGGTCTGGTGCGTCTCGATCTGCTTCGACAGGCGGTCCAGGTACTCCTGGCGGGTCGACAGCCGGGCGCGGTGGAGCAGCAGCTCGTCGTAATAGGAGGTCACGCCCTCGACCACCCAGAGGTCGAGCGTGTAGGCCTCCCGCTCGTAGTCGAAGGGGCCGAGCGCCGCCGGGCGCAGGCGCTTGCCGTTCCAGGCATGGAACAGCTCGTGCGTCACGAGGCTCAGCCAGTCGAGCCAGCCGTCGCGGTTGCGCGCGTTCCAGCGGCTGGCCATCAGTACGCTGGCGTCGCGGTGCTCCAGCCCGCCGGCGCCGCTGCCGGTGATGACGTTGAAGAAGACGTACCGCGGGTACGGCGCGCCGCCCCAGAAGGCGATCTCCTCGCGGGCGATCTGCTCGGCGTCCGCGGCCGACAGGGCGCCGTTCCAGACCCCGCCCTCCTCTTCCCCTTCGTTGACTAGCAGGTGCGGCTTGCCGGCCACCTCGAAGCGGTGGACCCGGGCGTTGCCGGCGTAGAGGGGGGCGTCGGCCAGGGCGTCGAAGTCCTCGGCGCGGAAGCGGCGCTCCGCACCCTCGTTCGCCGGCAGCTCCTGCAGGGCGCTCACCACGACCTTCCAGTCCGGGGGCGGGACCACCCGCACCTCGTGAGGGCGCCGCCCGCCGCTGGCGAGCGTCAGGAAGGTGGCGGCGCCGTTGAGCAGGGAGAATTTCGAGTCCACGAAGTTGGTCCGCACCGACAGCTCGCGCGCGTAGACCCTGTAGCCCACGACGACGCGCGGCGCGCCGCCGGTCTCGACCTGCCAGCGGTTCTTCTGCGTCTTGCGGAGGGCGAGCGGCTCGTCCCCCTCCGTCCTCGCCGTCACCGCTTCGAGATGGCGGGCGTACTCCCGGATGAGATAGGAGCCGGGCGTCCACACGGCCATCATCAGCTCGACCTCGGAAAGGCCGCCGGTCGGGATCAGGGCCTCCACTTCGAGGTAGTGGGTCTGGGGAGCTGGAAAACGGAGAGTGTAGGAGATCGCTTCGGGCATCGGGGTCTCCTGCGCTCTGGCAGAGAGGGGCATGAGAGAGGTCACCACCGTCACAGTGGCGGCCAGGCTCGACAATCGGGACATGCGTCCTCCTCGGGTATGCCCGCCCGAAGCTCACATCACCAGGAGGGCTGGCGGAGAAATATACTCCGTAGCCATGCGAGACATGCCAGGTGAGCTCAATTCGACGCTGGAGCGTGAGGCTCCGGCGCTGCTGCGCGCCCTCTCCCCCCTCGGACGACGCGCTTTTTTCCCTCCGGACATCCCCGCCCAGGCGGCGGAGGCGCGCGGGCGGACCTTCAACGCCACCATCGGACAGATCACCGACGGCCGCGGCGGAGCGGTCGGCCTGCCGTCCCTCGCCGCGGCGTTCGGCCTCTCCGGGCAGGACCTCCATCAGGCGCTCCTCTACTCGCCGATCGAGGGTCTTCCGGAAACGCGCCGGCGCTGGCGCGACTGGCAGCGGCGCGGGGTGCCCGCTGGAACTCCGTCCAGCCTGCCGATCGTCACGGTGGGCTTGAGTCACGGCCTGTCGCTGCTCGCCGACCTTTTCGGCGGCGAAGGCAAGGCGGTCGCGATCCCCCAGCCGTTCTGGGGCAACTACCGCCAGGCGTTCGCGACGCGGACCGGCGCCCGGGTACTGACGGCGCCCGCCTACGGGGAAGGACGGTACAACCCGCGGGCCATCGCCCAGGCGCTGGAGGCCCTCCCCGACGGCGAGCCCGCCGTCGCCCTGCTCAACGTCCCGTCGAACCCGGGCGGCTACTCGCCGACCGTCGAGGAGCGGCGGATCCTGGTCGGGTCGCTGCTGGAAACCGCCGGCCGGCGGCCTCTGGTCGTGGTCTGCGACGACGCCTACGCCGGGCTGGTCTTCGAGCCGGACATCCCGCGGGAGTCGCTGTTCTGGGAGCTCGCGGGCGCGCATCCGAACCTCGTGCCGGTCAAGGTGGACGGCGCCACGAAGGAGTTCTCGTTTTTCGGCGGCCGGGTCGGATTCCTGACCTTCGCCCTCGAGCCGGAGTCGGAGGCGGCGCGGGCGCTGGAGAACAAGGTGAAGCTGCTGGTGCGGTCCGGGATCGGATCGCCGGTCGCGGCGAGCCAGGTGGTCCTGCTCCAGGCCTTGCGGCGCGAGGGGATCGAGGCCGAGGTGGAGGAGGTCCGCCAACTTCTGGAGGGGCGCTACCAAGCCTTGAAGGCAGCCCTCGCAGAGGCCGACCGCGAGCTGCTGAACCCGCTGCCCTTCAACTCCGGCTGCTTCGCCCTGGTCGAGCTGCCCGAGCGGCTGGGTCTCTCCGCCGACGCCGTCCGCCGGCACCTCCTGGAGCATCACGACGCCGGGCTGATCTCGATCGAGCCGCGGTATCTCCGCATCGCCCACTGCTCGGTGGACGCCGCAGCGCTGCCGGAGCTGGTACGGCGGATGGAGACGGCGGTGAAGGAATTGTGGGCGCCATGAATGGCACCCCTACACCATACCGTCGATGGAACCTGTAGGGGCGCGATTCATCGCGCCCTTCTTCCTACAACCCCTTGACGTAGCCGCCGTCGACCGCGATCGCCTGGCCGGTGACGAACGAGGCGGCGGGCGAGCAGAGGAAGGCGACGACCTCGCCGAGCTCTTCGGGCTGGCCCATGCGGCCCGTCGGGTTGTCGGCGATCCAGGCGGCGAGCACCTCATCCTTGGACTTGCCGGTCCGGGCCGAGGCGGCGGCCGCCAGCTCCTCCTGGCGCTGCGTCAAGGTGTGGCCGGGCAGCACGGCGTTGACGGTGACGCCGTCGGCCGCCACCTCCTGCGAGAGGGTCTTCAGATAGCCGAGCACGGCCGGGCGCAGGGAGTTCGACAGGGCGAGGTTCGGGATCGGCTGCCGGGCCGATACCGAGTTGATCGCCACGATCCGCCCCCAGCGGCGTTCGCGCATGCCGGGGAGGACCAGGCGGCAGAGCCGCGGCACGAAGAGGAAGACCAGGGGGAGGGCGGCCTGCCACTCCTCCTCGGTCAGCTCGGTGGCCGGCTTGGCCGGAGGGCCGCCGCCGTTCGCCACCAGGACGTCGATTCCCCCCACCCGGCGCTCCACTTCTTCGACCAGCCGGGCGAGCGACTCGGGATCGCGGACGTCCGCCTCGATCGCCTCGACGCTGGTCCCCTCCCGGGCGAGCGTCTCGCGGGCCGACTCCAGCTTGTCGCCGCCGCGGCTCGACAGCACGACGCGCGCGCCGCGCCGGGCGAGCGCCCGGGCCGAGGCGAAGCCCAGCCCGCTGCTGCCGCCCGTCACCAGGGCGACGCGCCCGCCGAGATCATTCACCCGATCCTCTCCCCGTTCTCGTCGTAGGTGTAGACGCCGCGCCCGACCTTGCGGCCGAACCGGCCGGCACGGACGTGCTGGACGAGGAGCTGGTTCGGCCGATAGGCCTCGCCCAAAGTGCGGTGCAGGAACTCCAGGATCGATAGGCGGACGTCGAGCCCCACGAGGTCGGCCATCTCGAACGGGCCCATCGGGTGGTTCAGGCCCAGCTTCAAGGCCTTGTCGATGTCGCGCGCGCTCGCCACCCCCTCCTGCAGCATGCGGAAGGCCTCGTTGCCGATCAGGGCGTTGATGCGGCTGGTGACGAAGCCGGGGGCCTCGTTGACCAGGACGACCTCCTTGCCCATGCGCTCGCTCACCCGTCGCAGCGCGTCCAGGGTCTCCTGCGACGTCTCCAGGCCGCGCACCAGCTCGATCAGCCGCATCAGGTGGACGGGGTTGAAGAAGTGCATGCCGGCGAAGCGCTCGGGGCGGCCCGAGGCGGCGGCCATCTCGGTGATCGACAGGGCCGAGGTGTTGGAAGCGAAGACCGCGCTCTCCGGAGCGGCGGCGGCGACCTGCCGGAACAGGTCGATCTTCAAGGCGATGTCCTCGGGCGCCGCCTCGATGACCAGGTCGGCGCTGGAGGCGGCGCTCGCCATGTCGGTCTGCAGGTGGAGCCCCTGGCGGGCGCGGTCGGCGGCGGCGGCGTCCACCTTGCCGAGCTCGACCCCCTTGGCGAGGTTCTTGTGGATGGCCGACTCGGCCTTGCGCAGCGCTTCGCCGCTCGGGTCGTAGAGCTGGGTGGTGTAGCCGGCGAAGGCGGAGACGTGGGCGATGCCACGCCCCATCGTGCCCGCGCCGAGGACGGCGATGGTCGAGATCTCGGGGCTCATGGAGTCCTTTTCAGGAGACGGGGATGCTGTGGGCGCCGGTCGTCCTGGCGGCCAGGTTGCGCAGCTCGTCGGCAATCTCCAGGGTGTTGCGCGCCGCGGCGGCGGCGAGCTCCTGGAGCTCCGGGGTGGAGGCGTAGGTTTCGAGGAACTCGCGGCCCAGCTGGTGGTGGTGGGCCTCCTCGGGCTGGATCGTCTTTTCGTAGAGCCGGGCCGTCTTCTCGTCGCCCACGGTCCGGCAGAACTGGACGAACTGGGCGTTGCGCACGTTGGCGATGGCCTCGCTGGCGAATGGGCCGGCCGCGATCCGCTCGACCGTGGTGCGCAGAGTCCGGAGGTATTGATAGAGAGGGCTGTGGCCTTCGGCCAGCGGGTCGAACCCGGCGGGGTCCGCGCCCAGCTCCCGGAGGCGTCGGCTGATCATGTCGTAGTGCTTCATCTCGTCGCCGCACTGCAGGGCGAGGATCCTCTTGGCCTCGACCTCGGGCGTCGTCGGCATCCAGAAGCCGGCCAGCTCGCTCGCCTCCAGCTCGCTCTTGAGCGCCAGGCGGAGCAGGGTGACGACCTCGACGTTGCCTTCGGCCTCCGACTCCAGGGTGTCCCTTTCGCCGAGGCGCGCGAAGAGCTGGTCCATCTCCTCCACCAGGCGGGCTACGAATTCCTTGCTGTCCACGGGCGCTCTCCTTGCGGCGTCCCCGTCGCCTGCGTCGGGATCGGCAACCTTGGATCTCTCCGGAGGCGCCGCGGGGAAGGATCGCGATCTTATTCTACCTGGGGAAGGACCTCCTGTGCCTCGACGGTGCGCAGCACGGCGCGTACCGGCGAGGCGTCGAGCCCCTCGATCCGGAGCGGCAGGGCGATCAGCTCGTAGACCCCCTCGGGGACGCCGTCGAGCACCAGCCCTTCGAGGATGGCGATGCCGCCGCGGAAGAGGGCGTGGTGGGCGTCGAGCGTCTTGCTGTCGAACGGGTCGACCGAGGGGGTGTCCATGCCCACCAGCAGCACGCCGCGCTCGGCGAGCAGCGCCGCCGTCTCCGGCGCAAGGGCGGTGAACCGCTCGGGGAAGCTCCTGTTGCGGTCGCGCACGCTCTCGCTCTTGAAGAGGAGCCGCGGCGGGCTCGCCAGATCGATGCCGTCGAGGTGGCGCGGCTCGATCAGCGGCTGCGGCGGCACCTTGACCACCCGGCAGAGACCGAGATAGCGGTCGAGCGGCATCGCGGAGATCCCCTCGCCGCGCTCTTCGGTGTGAAACGGGGCGTCGGCGTGCGAGCCGAGGTGCGGCGTCGTGGTCAGCGCCGAGAGGTTGACCGAGGCGCCCTGCGCGATCGACCAGGTGAGCCGCGACTCGAAGGCGGTGTCGCCGGGCCAGACGGGGAAGCCGGGACGGATGGTGGGCGAGAGGTCGTAGAGCATGAGGCGCCCTCCTTGACCTTCGGGATCATAGCCCTAAAACCCACCCGGGGCCCGGCTCATAGGCGCTAACTTTTGCGAGGGAGTGGTGCCTCCTCCTAGACCCCCAAGGGAGTCCCCCCGGCTCTGCCGGGGTGGCAGTAGAAGTTTGACGTTTCCAGAGGTGCCCATCGTGGAAACTTTCCCTCGTGAGCCGCCAAGCACACGAGAGGAGAAGAAACCA
>JBKKAU010000502.1:0-2095 GCA_046714475.1 Thermoanaerobaculia bacterium | reverse complement strand
GTCGAGGACCGCCGGCGCGCCGGCCAGCGCTTCGCGCCAGAAGGCGACCTGGGTCTCCAGCGCCTCGCCCTGGAGCCAGCCGCGCTGCCAGACCGCGAAGTCGGCGTACTGGACCGGCAGCGCGGGGAGGGGGGAGGAGCCGGCGGACAGGGCCGCGATCTCCCGCACGAGGACGCCCACCGACCAGCCGTCGCTCACGATGTGGTGGGTGGTGAGCAGCGCCATCCAGTCGCTTTCTTCCAGGTGGAGCAGGGCGGAGCGCAGCAGCGGCCCGCGGGCGAGGTCGAAGGGCCGCGACGCCTCCGAGCGCGCCAACCGTGCCGCCTCGGTCTCGCGGACGTCCCCAGGGAGCGCGCGCAGGTCGATGACCGGGAGGGGGAAGGGACGGAACGGGTGAACCCGCTGGCGCGGCTCGCCGTCTTTCCCTGGAAAGATGGTGCGCAGGGCCTCGTGCCGGCGGACGATCTCGTGCAGCGTCTTCTCCAGGGCGGCGGGGTCGAGCGCGCCGTGGAGCCGCAAGGCCGCGGGCATGTTGTAGGCCGCGCTCCCCGGCGAGAGGCGGTCGAGGAACCAGAGCCGCTCCTGGGCGAACGACAGGGGCAGGTCACCGCCTCGGGGGACCCGGACCAGAGGCGGAGACGGGGACGAAGACCCGGCGCGCAGGGCCTCTTCGATCCGCGCCGCCAGCCCGGCGAGGGTCGGGCTCTCGAAGACGCCGCGCACCGGCAGCTCGACGCCGAAGGCCTGCCGGACGCGGGCGAGCACCTGGGTGACCCGGAGCGAGTGGCCGCCGAGCCCGAAGAAGTCGTCGTCGGGGCCGATCCGGTCGGTCTCCAGGACCTCGCTCCAGATCGCCGCGAGCAGCTCTTCGACCGGCGTCCGGAGGGCCGCCGCCTCTCCGGGCTCGTCCCGCCCGGGCTCGGGCAGCGCCTTGCGGTCCACCTTGCGGTTCGGGGTGAGAGGCAGCGCCTCCAGGAAGACGAACGCGGCCGGAACCATGTACTCGGGGAGGCGGGCGCGGAGGAAGTCGCGCAGCACGCGGGGGTCGGGTGTCTCCGTAGTAGAGACGGCGTAGGCCACGAGCCGGCGGTCACCGCTCTCGCCGCGCGCCACGACCACGGCCTCGCGGACGGCGGGATGGCGGGCGAGCGCCGCCTCGACCTCTCCGAGCTCGACCCGGAAGCCGCGGATCTTGACCTGGTGGTCGGCGCGGCCGAGCGGCTCGACCTCGCCGTCCGGCCGGTAGCGGCCGAGATCGCCGGTGCGGTAGATCCGGTCGCCCTCGCGGCCGGTGAACGGGTTGGTGACGAATCGCTCGGCCGTCAGCTCGGGGTCGCCGAGGTAGCCGGCGGCGAGATGGGGGCTGCGCACGCCGACCTCGCCGGCCTCGCCGATGCCGGCGAGCCCTCCGGACCGGTTGAGGACCAGGAGCTGCACGTCCGGCATGCCGCGGCCCAGCGGATAGACCTCGCGCGCCTCGTCCTCCCGCACCTCGTGGAAGCCGACGGCGCGCTGGGTCTCGGTCGAGCCGTAAAGGTTGACGCAGGCAACCTGGGGGGCTAGGGCGCGCAGCCGCTCGATGTCGCGGCGGGTCAGGGCGTCGCCGACAAAGAAGGCCCGGCGCAGGGACGGCATGACCTCGGCGGGCGGTTCCGTGAGGAGGCGGCCCATGGCCGGGGTGAGGTGGGCGACGGTAACGCCGGCGCGCGCCATCCAGCCCGCGAGCCAGCCGGGCTCGGCCATCCGCTCCGGATCGGGGATCGCGACCGCGGCGCCGAGCCAGAGCGGCGTGAAGAGGTCGCGGTGCAGCGGGTCGTGCGCCAGGCCGGAGAGCAGGCTGAAGCGGTCCTCGGGGCCGAGCTGGAAGGCCCGGCTCATCCAGGGGTAGAAATGGGTAAGCGAGCGGTGGAGGCCGAGGACGCCCTTGGGCGCGCCGGTTGAGCCGGAGGTGAAGGCGAGGTAGGCGAGGCCATCGCAGAGAGTCCTCACCCCCTGGCCCCCTCTCCCATCTCCCTCCCACCCCCCGCCGGGAGAGGGGGAACCCCCTCCCCTCAGGATTTCCAGTTTTGGGGAGGCGGCGCCCCCTCTCCCGGGG
>JBKKAU010000501.1:0-9258 GCA_046714475.1 Thermoanaerobaculia bacterium | reverse complement strand
GCCGGCAGGTGCTGGCCTGCGCCTCGCGCACGCCGCTCGCCGTGGCCGTCGAGTCGGCCGAAGGGACGTTGACCTACGGCGAGCTGGCGCGGCGCGCCGTCTGCCTCGCCCGCCACCTGCGGCGGCTCGGCGTCGGTCCCGAGTCGGTGGTCGGCCTCTGCGTCGAGCGCTCTCCCGAGATGATCGTCGGCATGCTCGGCGTGCTGGAGGCGGGCGGCGCCTACCTGCCGCTCGACCCGGCCTATCCGGCCAAGCGCCTCGGCTTCATGCTGGAGGACGCCCAGGCGCGCGTGCTGCTCACCCAGGAGCGCCTGCTCGACCGTCTCCCCGGCTCGACGCCGGGGCTGCTCGGCGTGGTCTGCCTCGACGCCGACCGCGAGCTGATCGAGCGCGAAGGCCTGCCGCTGTCCGACCGGTGCCACCTCCCTCACCCGGCGTACGTCATCTACACCTCGGGCTCGACCGGCCGGCCCAAGGGGGTGGCGGTGGAGCACCGCGCGCTCGCGACCTACGTGGCGTCCGCCGCCCGGGAGCACGGCATCGGCCCCGGCGACCGGGTGCTGCAGTTCGCCTCCATGAGCTTCGACACCAGCGCCGAGGAGATCTACCCCTGCCTCACGCACGGCGCCACCCTCGTGCTGCGCGACGGCGCCATGGCCGGCTCCCCCGACCTCTTCCTGAAGGAGGTGGGACGGCTGGGCGTCACCGTGCTCGACCTGCCGACCGCCTACTGGCACGAGCTGGTCGCCGAGATGGCGGGCCAGGAGCTGCAGGTGCCGGAGTCGATCCGGCTGGTCATCCTCGGCGGCGAGCAGGCGCAGACGGCGCGGCTCGCCGCCTGGCGCGAGCGGGTGGGCGACCGCGTGCGGCTGCTCAACACCTACGGTCCCACCGAGGCGACCATCGTCTCCACCTGGTGCGACCTCGGCGGCTCCGCTGGCTCGATCGGCGCGCCGATCGGCCGTCCGGTGCCCAGCGCCCGCGCTTTCGTCATCGGCCGCGACGGCAACCTGGTCCCCCAGGGGGTCGAGGGCGAGCTGTGGATCGGCGGCGCAGGCCTCGCCCGCGGCTACCTGGGCCGGCCCGACCTCACGGCCGAGCGCTTCGTCCCCGACTCGTTCTCTTCCGAGAAGGGCGGGCGGCTCTACCGTACGGGCGACCTGGTGCGGCTCCTCCCCTCGGGCCATCTGGAGTTCCGTGGCCGGGTCGACCACCAGGTCAAGGTGCGCGGCTTCCGCATCGAGCTCGGCGAGGTCGAGACGGCGCTGCGCAACCTCCCCGGCGTCCGCGAAGCGGTCGCCCTGGTGCGCGACGACACCGGCGACAGGCGCCTGGTGGGCTATGTCGCCGCCGAGCCCGGTTCGGCGCTCACGGTCGCGGGTCTGCGCGACGGGATGAAGGCGGCGCTGCCGGACCATATGGTCCCGACCGCCTTCGTGCTCCTCGAAGCCATGCCGCTCACCCCGAGCGGCAAGCTCGACCGGCGCGCCCTGCCGGCTCCGGGGGACCCCGGCGGACAGCGTCCGGACCTGGGAGCCGACTTCGCCGCGCCGCGTACGCCGGTCGAGGAGGTGCTCGCCGGCATCTTCGCCGAGGTCCTGAAGCTCGACCGCGTCGGCGTCCACGACGACTTCTTCGTGCTCGGCGGCCACTCGCTGCTGGTCGGCCAGGTCGTGACCCGCGTCCGCCAGGCGCTGCGCGTCGAGCTGCCCATGGCCGACCTCTTCCGGCGGCCGACCGTCGCCGGGCTCGCCGAGCTGATCGACAGGGCCGATCTCGGGGCCGAGCTGCCGCAGCTGCCGCCCATCCTCCCGGTGCCGCGCGACGGCCGGCCGCTGCCGCTGTCGTTCCCGCAGGAGCGCGTCTGGTTCCTCGACCAGCTCTCGGCCGGCGGCAATATCGCCTACAACTTCCAGGTGGCGATCTGGTTCCACGGCCCGCTCGACGTGCCGGTCCTGGAGCGCTCGCTGGCCGAGGTCGTCCGCCGCCACGAGGTGCTGCGCACCAGCTTCCCGGCGGTCGACGGCCAGCCGGTCCAGGTGGTCCACCCGGCAGAGCCGGTTTCACTTCCGGTCGAAGACCTCACGCACCTCCCCGAGTCCGAGCGCGAAGCGGAAGCCGAGCGGCGGATCGACGACGAGGTACGGATCCCGTTCGACGTCTCGCGCGCGCCGCTCATCCGCTGGCGGCTGCTGCGGCTGGACGCCGGCCACCACGCCCTGGTCCAGGTCGAGCACCACTTCGTCCACGACGGCTGGTCGTTCGGCGTGCTGCTGCGCGAGCTCAAGGCGATCTACGCGGCGTTCCTGTACGGCGAGCCGTCGCCGCTGCCCGAGCTGCCGGTGCAGTACGGCGACTTCGCGGTCTGGCAGCGCTCCTGGATGGAGGGGGAGGCGATGCAGCGCCTGCTCGGCTACTGGCGCGGCAAGCTCGCCGGGGGGCCCACTCCGCTGGAGCTGCCGGGCGACCGGCCGCGGCCGGCGCGGCCGAGCTTCCGGGGCAAGGTCGAGATGTTCCTGCTGCGCCCCGATCTCTATGACGCCTTGCGCCGGTTCAGCCGCCGCGAGGGCTTCACCCTCTACATGACCATGCTCGCCGGCTTCCTCACCCTGCTGCACCGCTACACCGGCAGCGACGACGTGCTGATCGGCACCAGCAACGCCAACCGCCGGTCGCGCGAGATCGAGGGCATGATCGGCATGGTGGTCAACACCCTGGTGCTGCGCGGCGACCTCTCCGGCGAGCCGGGGTTCAAGAAGCTGCTCGGCCGCGTCCGCGAGCTGACGCTGGAGGTCCATGCCCACCAGGACATGCCGTTCGAGCGGCTCGTCCAGGACTTGAAGATCGAGCGCCAGATCGGCCGCAACCCGCTCTTCCAGGTGATGTTCAACTTCCACGACGCCGGCGTGCCCGACCTCGACTTCGGCGGCGGCCTCTCGGCGGTCACCAACGTCCGCGGCAACCGCTCGGCCAAGATGGACATGAACGTCATCGTGGTGCCGCGCGCCGAGCAGCGGGTGGGGCTCGCCGACAGCGAGCTGAACCGCCGCGCCGTGCTGCACTGGGAGTGGAACACCGAGCTGTACGACCAGGCGACGATCGAGCGCATGGTCGAGCACTTCCAGACCCTGCTCGAAGGGGTGATCGCCAGCCCCGACCTGCCGCTCGGCGACCTGCCGCTGTTGACCGAGGCCGAGCGGGCGCAGCTCGCCGGCTGGGCCGACACCGCGACCGGTTTCCCGCGCGAGGCCACCATCCCGTCGCTGTTCGAGGCCTGCGCCGAGGCCGCGCCCGGCGCGGTCGCGGTCGAATTCGGCGGCGACACGCTGACCTACGCCGAGCTGAACCGCCGCGCCAACCGCCTCGCCTGGCACCTGCGCGAGCTGGGGACCGGCCCGGGCGACCTCGTCGGCCTCTGCGTCGAGCGCTCGCTCGACCTGGTGCCGGCGATCCTCGGCATCCTGAAGAGCGGCGCCGCCTACGCGCCGCTCGATCCGGGCTATCCCGCCGAGCGGCTGGCCTGGATGCTGGAGGACACCGGCGCGCGCGTCCTGGTCGGCCAGGAGCGGCTGCTCGACGCGCTTCCGGACACTGGCACCAGCAGCGGCGCGGTCCGCGTCCGCGTCGACGCCGACCGCGCGGCGATCGAGGCGCGGAGCGCCGCCAACCCCCCCCTCTCGCCATCGATCGCCGGTCCGGGCGACCTCGCCTATGTGATGTACACCTCGGGCTCGACCGGCCGGCCCAAGGGGGTCGCCGTCACCCACCGCAACGTGGCGCGCCTGGTGCGGGAGACGGACTTCGCCCGCTTCGGCCCGGACGAGGTCTTCCTCCAGCTCGCGCCGGTCTCCTTCGACGCCTCGACGCTGGAGCTCTGGGGGCCGCTGCTCAACGGCGGCCGGCTCGCGGTCTTCCCGCCGCGCCAGCCGTCGCTGGAGGAGCTGGGCGAGGTGATCGCCCGCCACGGCGTCACCACCCTCTGGCTGACCGCCGGGCTGTTCCACCAGATGGTCGAGGGCAACCTCGAAGGGCTGCGGCCGGTGCGCCAGCTCCTGGCCGGCGGCGACGTGCTGTCGCCCGCCCACGTCCGGCGGGTGCTCGCCGAGCTGCCCGGCACGACGCTGATCAACGGCTACGGCCCCACCGAGGGGACCACCTTCACCTGCTGCCACGCGATGACGGCGGCGAGCCGGGTCGAGCACACCGTGCCGATCGGCCGGCCGATTTCAAATACCCGGGTCCACGTGGTGGACGCCGGCTTCCGGCAGATGCCGGTGGGCCTCCCGGGCGAGCTGCTGCTGGGCGGCGACGGCCTCGCGGCCGGCTATTGGAACCGGCCCGAGCTGACCGCCGAGCGCTTCGTCCCCGACCCGTTCGGCGCGCCGGGCGGCCGGCTCTACCGCACCGGCGACCAGGTGCGCTGGCTGGCGGACGGCGCGGTCGAGTTCCTGGGGCGGCGCGACGGCCAGGTCAAGGTGCGCGGCTTCCGTATCGAGCCGGGGGAGATCGAGGCGGCGCTCGCCGAGCACCCGGCGGTGCGCGAGGCTGCGGTGGTGGCGCGCGACGATGCGCAAGGCGAGCGCCGGCTGGTCGCCTACGTGGTCGCGGACGGCGATCCGGACCTGCGCGGCCACCTCGAAGGCAAGCTGCCGGCGCACATGGTGCCCTCGGCCTGGGTCTTCCTGGACGCCCTGCCGCTGACCGCCAACGGCAAGGTGGACCGGCGGGCGCTGCCGGCGCCCGAGGCGCCGCGGGCCGGAGAGGGGCATGTGGCGCCGCGCACGCCGTCTGAAGAGGCGGTCGCCGCGATCTGGCGCGAGGTGCTGGGCGTCGAGCGCGTCGGCGTCCACGACGACTTCTTCCTGCTCGGCGGGCATTCGCTGTCCGCCACCCGCGTGGCGTCGCGCCTGCGCCAGCAGCTCGGCGTCGAGCTGTCCCTCGCCGCCGTCTTCGAGTGCTCGACGCTGGAGGCGCTGGCCGCCGCGGTGGATGAGGCCGGAGCGGTGGGGGAGGATCGCATCCTGACCGCGCCAATCTCTTCGGAGATGCCGGCGGCGCAGGAGCTTTCGGATGAGCAGCTCGATGCGCTGCTCGCCGAGATGATGGCGGACGGAGCCGCCGCCGAGAGTCGTACCTGATTCTGATCGATCTGCATTCTTTGTCGTTGGAGGGAAGTCCATGATGTCCGAGCCGTCGAAGCCCTTGGGCCTGTCGCGCGAGGAGAAGCTCGCGCTGCTGGAGCGTCTGACGCGCCAGAAGGACCGGGTCTCCCGCACCTTTCCGTTGTCGTTCGCCCAGCAGCGTCTCTGGTTCCTCGACCAGCTCGACCCTGGCAACCACGTCAACAACATCTTCCGGGCGCAGGTCTGGCAGGGTCCGCTCGACGCCGCGGCGCTGCGGCGGGCGCTCACCGAGATCGTCCGCCGCCACGAGTCGCTGCGCGCCGCCTTCCCAAGGGTCGACGGCGAGGCCCGGCAGCGGGTGACGCCGGCCGCCGAGGTGCCGCTGCCGGTCGAGGACCTGAGCGGCCTTCCCGAGGAGGAGCGGCGTGGGCGCGCCACGGAGCTGGCCGGCGCCGAGTCGCGCCACGCCTTCGACCTCGCCCGCGGGCCGCTGTTCCGCGCCGGCCTGCTGCGGCTAGGCGCCGACGAGCACGTCCTGCTCCTCGGCATGCACCATATCGTCTCCGACGGCTGGTCCATGGGGCTCCTGTTCCGGGAGCTGACCGTGCTCTACCGCGCCTTTTCGGGCGGTCTGCCCTCGCCGCTCCCCGAGCTGCCGCTCCAATATCCCGACTTCGCCGCCTGGCAGCGCGACAAGCTCTCCGGATCGGCCCTGGACGCCGGCCTCGCCTTCTGGCGCCAGCGCCTGGGCGGCGCCGACACCGTGCTGGAGCTGCCGGCCGACCGGCCGCGCCCGGCCCTGGAGTCGTTCCGCGGCGCCATCCACCTCTTCTCGGTGCCCGAGGCCGACGCCCGGGCGCTCGCCGCCCTCGGCCGCGAGGCGGGGGCGACGCTGTTCATGACGCTGCTCGCCGCCTATGAAGTGCTGCTCCACCGCGTCACCGGCCAAGCCGACTTCCTGATCGGCACGCCGGTCGCCGGCCGCGACCGCGCCGAGGTCGAGGAGCTGATCGGCTTCTTCGCCAACACCCTGCTGCTGCGCGCCCGGCTCACCGGCGGCCCCACCTTCCGCGAGCTGCTGGCGCGGGTGCGGCGCGACACGCTGGAGGGCCATGGCCAGGCCGACGTGCCGTTCGAGCGCATCGTCGAGGAGCTGCGGCCGGAGCGCCACCTGTCGCACAATCCGCTGTTCCAGACCATGTTCGCGCTGCAGAACCAGCCAGGGGGTGCGGTTGAGCTGCCGGGGTTGACGATCGAGCCGCTGCCGGTCGAGCGCGGCCTCGCCAAGCTCGACCTGACGCTGGAGATGGCCGAGACCGCCGACGGCCTCGAAGGCTACTTCGAGTACAACACCGACCTCTTCGACGGCGCCACGATCGAGCGCCTCGCGGCCTGCTTCCGCACGCTGCTCTCCGGCCTCGCGACCCATCCGGACCGCCCGGTCGGCGACCTGCCGCTGCTCTCGAACGGCGAGCGCCGCTGGATGCTCACCGGCTGGAACCCCGCGCCTACGGAGATCCCAGCGGCTCCGGTCCACCGGCTCTTTGCCGAGCGGGCGGCGGAGGCCCCCGAGGCTCCCGCCGTGCTCTTCGGCGGCGAGCGGCTGACCTACGGCGAGCTCGACCGCCGCGCCACCCGGCTGGCCCGGCATCTGCGGAGGCTCGGCGTGGGGCCGGACGCCGCCGTCGGCGTCTGCCTGGAGCGCTCGTTCGAGATGGCCGAGGCGGTCCTCGCCGTGCTCAAGGCGGGCGGCGCCTACGTGCCGCTCGACCCGGGCTATCCGCGCGAGCGCCTGGCCTACATGATCGAGGACACGGGGATGCGGGTCCTGCTGACCCAGGAGCGCCTCGCCGCCGGTCTACCTGAGATGGGGGTTGAGGGACCGGCGCTGCTGCGCGTCGACGCCGACCGCGCGGCCTGGGCGGGGGAGAGAGAGGCCGACCCCGGGGTGGAGGTCCATCCCGAGTCGCTGGCCTACGTCATCTACACCTCGGGCTCGACGGGCCGGCCCAAGGGCGTCCAGGTGCCGCACCGCGCGATCGCCAACCATGCCGCGGCCATCGCCGCGCGCTACGGCCTCGGCTCCGAGGACCGGGTGCTGCAGTTCGCCTCGCTCTCCTTCGACATCGCCGCCGAGGAGATGTTCCCCACCTGGATCTCGGGGGCGGCCCTGGCGCCGCGTCCGGCCGGGCTCTTCCCGTCTTTCGGCGAGTTGGAGGCGATGGTCCGTGAGCACGGCGTCACGGTCGCCAACCTCCCGACCCCGTACTGGCACGAGTGGGTGACCCACCTCGCCCGTACCGGCGGGCAGCCGCCCGCACTGCCGCAGCCGCTGCGCTTGGTCGTCGTCGGCACCGAGCAGGCCTCGCCCGAGCGCCTCGCCGAGTGGCTGCGTCTCACCTCCGTACGCTGGATCAACGCCTACGGCCCGACCGAGACGACGGTGACCGCCACGGTCCACGAACCGGTCGCCGGCCAGGAGACGCTCCGTATCCCGATCGGCCTGCCGATCGCCAACCTCCAGGCCTACATCCTCGACGCCGGACTGGAGCCGGCGCCGCTCGGCATCGTCGGCGAGCTGTACATCGGCGGCGCCGGCGTGGCACGCGGCTATCTCCATCATCCGGACCGCTCGGCCGAGAGCTTCGTGCCCGACCCATTCTCGCCGCTGCCCGGCGCGCGCTTCTACCGTACCGGCGACCGGGCGCGGCGGCTGCCGTCGGGCGAAATCGAGTTCCTCGGCCGCGCCGACGACCAGGTGAAGATCCGCGGCTTCCGCATCGAGCCCGGCGAGGTCGAGGCCGCGCTGGGCCGGCTGCCCGGCGTCGACGAGTGCACGGTGATGGTCCGGGAAGAGGGCGGTGAGAAGCGCCTGGTGGCCTACGTGGTCCCGGCGACCCTCCAGGGGGAGGGCCTGCGGGCGGCGCTCGCCGAGACGCTCCCCTCCTACATGGTCCCGGCCGCCTTCGTGCCGCTCGACGTCCTGCCGCTCACGCCGAGCGGCAAGGTGGACCGCAAGGCGCTGCCCGCGCCCGAGGCACAGGCTGAGTCCGCTCCGGTGGCGACCGGCAGCGAGCGCTCGCCGCTCGAGGAGATGATCGCGGGGATCTGGTCCGAGGTGCTGCGCCTGGAGAAGATCGGCGACCGCCAGAGCTTCTTCGAGCTGGGAGGACATTCGCTGCTCGCCACCCAGGTGATCTCGCGCATCCGCGAATCGCTGGGCGTCGAGCTGCCGTTGCGCGTCCTCTTCGAGGCGCCGACCGTAGCCGGTCTCGCCGCGGCGGTCGAGGCGGCGAGCCGCGCCGAGCAGGGGCTCGCGGCGCCGCCGGTCGTCCCGGTCCCCCGCGATGGTTCGCTGGGGCCTCTGGTCTGCTCCTTCGCCCAGCAGCGCCTCTGGGTGCTCGACAAGCTGATGCCGGAGAGCCCGGCCTACCACCTGCCGGCCGCGGTGCGCTTCCAGGGCGTGCTCGACGTCCCGGTCCTGGAAAACGCCCTGGGCGAGCTGGTCCGCCGCCACGAATCGCTGCGCACCACCTTCACGCTCGAGGACGGCAAGCCGGTCCAGGTCATTGCCCCGGCCGAGCCGGACACGCTGACCGCCGGGATGGCGCTGCCGCCGGTCGACCTCACGGGCCATGCGGACCCGGAGGCCGAGGCCTGGCGACTGCTGGTCGACGAGTCGGTGCGGCCGTTCGACCTGGAGCGGGGGCCGCTGCTGCGCGCCGTCCTTTACCGGACAACGCCGGAGGACTACCTCCTCCTGGTGACCGTCCACCACATCGTCTCGGACGGCACGTCGATCCAGATCTTCCTCTCCGAGCTGGTGACCCTCTACGGCGCCTTCTCGCGGGGTGAGGCCTCACCGCTCGCGCCCCTGCCGCTCCAGTACGCCGACTTCGCGGCCTGGCAGCGCGGCTGGCTGCAGGGGGAGGTGCTGGAAAGGCAGATCGGCTACTGGCGCCGGCAGCTCGACGGCGCGCCGGCGGTGCTGGAGCTGCCGACCGACCGGCCGCGTCCGGCGGTGCAGAGCGCGCACGGCGCCCGGCACTACTTCGCGCTGCCCGACGGGCTCTCCGCGGGCGTCGCGGCGCTCGGCCGGCGCCAGGGGACGACCCTGTTCATGACCCTGCTCGCC
>JBKKAU010000500.1:0-9009 GCA_046714475.1 Thermoanaerobaculia bacterium | reverse complement strand
GGCGAAGTCGGCGTACTGCACCGGCAGCGCCGGCAGTGGGGACGGCAGACCGTGCCAGAACGCGTCGTAGAGCGCCCCCAACTCGCGCACCAGCAGCTCGCGCGACCAGACGTCGTAGACGATGTGGTGCGCGGTGAGCGCCAGCAGGTGGTCCCGGGGGTCGATCCGGATCAGGACGCCGCGCAGCAGCGGACCGTTGGCGAGGTCGAACGGCCGTTGCGCCTCCTCGTTGCCCAGCCGCCGGCCGAGGCCGCCGCGCACCGCTTCGGGCAGGGCCGAGAGGTCGACCAGCGGCACGGTGAAGCCGGTCGGCGGATGCGGCACCTGGACCGGCCTGCCGTCGACTTCGGCGAAGGTGGTGCGCAGCACCTCGTGGCGGCGCAGCAGCTCGTCGAAGCAGAGCCCGAGCACGGCCACGTCGAGGCCGCCGCGCAGCCGCACGGCGCCGAAGATGTTGTAGGCGGTGATCCCGGGCCGCAGCCGGTCGATGAACCAGAGCCGCTCCTGCGAGAAGGAGAGCGGCAGCTCGCCATCCCGGGGGACCGGCACGATCGGCGGCACCGGCGGCAGTCCGCGGCCGGCGAGCATCGCCTCCTCCACCGCCTCGGCCAGCGCTCCGACCTGCGGCCGCTGGAACATCACGCGCACCGGCAGCTCGGCCTGGAAGACCTCGCGGATGCGCGACACCACCTGGGTGGCGAGCAGCGACTGGCCGCCGATCTCGAAGAAGTTGTCATGCACGCCGACGCGCGGCACTTTGAGCACCTCGGCCCAGATGCCGGCGAGCGACTCCTCAACCGGTGTGCGCGGCGCCACGTACTCGACGCTCGGCGCGAAGCTCGCGCCGCCCAGCGCCAGCAGCGACTTGCGATCGATCTTGCCGTTCGGGGTAAGCGGGAACGCCTCCAGCGTCACGAACGCGGCCGGTACCATGTACTCGGGCAGGCGGTCGGAGAGGAAGGCGCGAAGATCGGCGGGCTCGTCGCCCCCGGTCGGCATCACCAGGTAGGCGATCAGAGCGGCCTCCTGGACGAGCACGACCGCCTGGCGCACCGCCGGGTGCTGCGCGAGCACGGCCTCGATCTCCCCCAGCTCGATGCGGAAGCCGCGGACCTTGACCTGGTGGTCGATGCGGCCCAGGAAGTCGAGCACGCCGTCGGCCAGCCGGCGGGCGAGGTCGCCGGTGCGGTAGAGGCGCGCCCCCGGTTCGGTCGAGAACGGGTCGGGCACGAACACCGCGGCGGTCTTCTCCGGCGCGTTGAGATAGCCGCGGCCGACGCCGGCGCCGCCGACGCACAGCTCGCCGGCCACCCCGGCGGGCACGGGCTGCATGCCCTGGTCCACCACGTAGAGACGGGTGTTGCGGATCGGCCGGCCGATCGGCACGCGGGCGAGGCCTTCGGGGAGCGGCCGGTCGAGGAGATGGTGGGTGACATCGTCCGAGCACTCGGTGGGGCCGTAGGCGTTGACCAGCGGCACCGCGGGCCAGGCGGCGAGCCAGCGGGCGCAGACCTCCGGCGGCAACGCTTCGCCGGTGGGGATCATCCAGCGCAGGGTGGAGAGCCGTGGACCTTCCCGGCGCTCCGCCTCGTCGATCATCATGCGCAGCAGCGACGGCACTGTCTCGAGGACGGTGACGCCGTCGGTCTCGACCGCGGCGAGGAGGCGCGCCGGGTCGTGCGCCACGTCGTCGTCATAGATGTGGACCCGGCCGCCCACGGCGAGCGCCGCCAGGAGCTGCCAGACCGAGATGTCGAAGCATTGCGACGCGGTCTGGGCCACCGCGTCGGCGGCGGTCAGCTTCAGGTCCTCGATCTTGGCGCGCAGGTGGTTCAGCATGCCGCGCCGCGCCACCATCGCCCCCTTGGGCACGCCGGTCGAGCCCGAGGTGAAGATCGTGTAGGCGAGGTCGTCCGCCCGGGCGCCCCCGGAGGACAACGGCGGGCGGTCGCTCCGCCCCTCGCGGGCGAGCAACGCGGGCAGCGACAGGATCTTCGGGCGCCTCCCCTCGGGAAGCGTCCCGGCCGCTTCCTCGAGGAGAGGCAGCAGCTCGTCCGAGGCGAGGGCGAGCGGCGCGCCGCTCGTTTCGAGCACCTGGGCGTGGCGGCGCGCCGGGTGCTCCGGGTCGAGCGGCAGCCAGGCGCCGCCGGCCCCGATCGTGCCGAGGATGCCGGCGAGCAGGTCGGGGCCGCGGCGGTCGAGCAGCGCCACCACCGAGCCGGGCGAGCCGGGGACGACCCCCATCCCGGCCAGATGCCAGGCCAGGCGGTTGGCCCGCGCGGTCAGCTCGCGGTAGGTCTGCGACTCACCCTGGAAGACCGCGGCCGGCGCCTCCGGCGTCTCCGCGGCGCGCGCCGCGAGCAGGTCCTCGAAGGACGTTTCCGGATCGGTCGGGTCGGCCACCGCCCTGTCGTTCCACTCCAGCAGCAGCTCCTGCGCCTCGGGCGGCGTCAGCAGCGGCAGGTCGGCGAGCGGCCGCTCCGGGTCGGCGACGATCCCTGTGAGCAGGTTCCGGAAGTGCTGCGTGGCGCGGGTGACGGTGGTGGCGTCGAACAGCTCCAGGTCGTAGCCGAACCAGCCGGCGAGGCCTTCCGGCGTCTCGCGCAGGTCGAGCTCCAGGTCTTCGCGCGAGGCGGTCTCGCGCACCTCGTAGCGGGCGAGCCGCAGGCCGTGCGCCTTCATCGCCGACGGCGGCACGTTCTGGAAGGCGAACAGGACCTGGTAGATCGGGTTGCGGCTCATGTCGCGCGCGACGCGCAGGTCCTCGACCAGCTTCTCGAAGGGGAGGTCCTGATGGTTGAAGGCGCCGAGCGTGCGCTCGCGCACCTGGCCGAGCAGCTCGTGGAACGGCATCCCGGGCGTCATGTCGGCGCGCAGCACCAGCGAGTTGAACAACAGGCCGATCAGCCCTTCGAGCTCCACCCGGCCGCGGTTGGCCATGGGCACGCCGACCAGAACCGTCTCCTGGCCGGTGTAGCGGAAGAGCAGGGTGTAGAGCGCGGCGAGCAGGATCATGTAGAGGCTCGCGTCCCGCTCCTTGGCGGCGGCCTTCAGCGCCTCGGTCAGCTCCACGCCCATGTTCATGTAGCGGCGGCTGCCCTCGAAGCTCTGGAGCGGCGGCCGGGGGTGGTCGACCGGCAGGTCGATCACGAACGGCGCGCCCACGAGCTGCCCCTTCCAGTAGCCGAGCAGGCGCTCCAGGCCCTCGCCCTGGAGCAGGCGCTCCTGCCAGACGGCGTAGTCGGTGTACTGGAGCGGCAGCTCGGGCAGCGCTGGCGGCCGCGATGGCCGCCCTTCGACGAAGGCGTCGTAGAGGGCCATGGTGGTGCGGAAGAAGACGCCGACCGACCAGATGTCGCAGACGATGTGCTGGAGGACGAGCAGGAAGACATGCTCCTCCTCGCCCAGCCGGAAGAGGGTCGTGCGGGCGAGCGGCGGCTGCGCCAGGTCGAACGGCTGGAGGACACGGGCGCTCACCTGGCGCGCCAGCTCGGCCTCGCGCGCGGCCTCCGGCACCTGCCGGAGATCCACCATCTCCAGCTCGAGCCCGGGCTCGTCGTGGATGCGCAGCGCCGGCTGGCCGTTGACGACGGGGAAGCTGGTGCGCAGGATCTCGTGCCGGCGGGCGACGCCTTGTAGGGCGGCGTCGAGCATGGCCACGTCGAGCGGACCCTGGATGCGCACCGCGCCGGGCACGTGGTAGGCCGGGCTGCCCGGCTGGAGCTGCTCGATGAACCAGAGCCGCTTCTGGCCGAAGGAGAGGACCAGCGGGTCGTCCGGCTGGCGCCGCGGGATGGTGGCGGGGGCCGGCGCGCTCGCCTCCTTCTGCTTCTGCCGGAGCATCAGCTCCAGCAGCCGGCGCTGCTTGGGCGACAGCTCTTCCGTCCGCGTCGTCAGGTCAACCACGGGTCACCTCCCCCTGCTCCATGAGGCTCTCCATCCTCAGGATCTCCATCTCCAGCTCTTCCTCGGAAAGGTCCGCGATCTGGTCGAGCATCTCCAGCGTCTGGCTCTCCTGCCGCTCGCGCCCCATGGCCGCGACCGCCTCACCCAGCTCCGCCACCGTGGACTTCTCGAAGAAGAGCCGCACCGGCAGATCGAGGTGGAAGGCGTCGCGCATGCGGGCCGCCAGGCGGGTGGCGAGCAGCGAGTCGCCGCCCAGGTCGAGGAAGTTGTCGTGGACGCCCACCTGGGCGACCCCCAACAGCTCCTGCCAGAGACCGGCGATCCGCTCCTCCACCTCGTTACGCGGCGTCACGTACTCGACCCGCAGGGTCGGCCGCGGATAGAAGCCGACCGCGGTCCGCGCCGCCGCGCGCCGGGTCTCCGGGAACGCCTCCAGACGGCTCCAGCGCTCGGGCAGCGGCAGCGGCGAAGCGACCGCTTGCGGCGCGAGGCCGGCGGCGAGCAGCCGCGCGACGGCTTCCGGATCAGGCTGTCCCAGGCCCCAGGCGACGCTGGTCCAGCGCCCTTCCGAGCCGGCCGCGAAGGCGTCGGCGAGGAAGCCCAGCGCCGCGGCCTCGGCGCCCGGCGTGCCTTCGGGCACGACGAGCAGCCCGCTCGAAGGCGCCTGGGTCAGGGTGCGCAGGCTTTCCGCCGCCTCGGCCAGGGGCTGCCCCGGTTCGACGAGATGGACGGCGGATGGCTCTCCTGGCGCCGGAGCCGCCGGAGCCGCCGGCTCGAGGGCGGCGACCCAGCGGTGGTGCCCGCGCAGGGCGACCAGCCGGTCGGACGTCTCCGCGCCCAGCTCGGCGAGGAGCTGGCCGATGAGCCGCTCGCGCCGCGGCCCGCCCTGGGGCAGGACCACGTCCAGGACGTCGCAGGCGACCTGCGGCATCTCCAGGGGGATGGTCCGGCAGGCGCCGAGCACCGCCGCCTTCTCCGGCAGCGGCGTCTCGTCGCCGCTCACGTCGTGCAGCTCGTCGCCCACCATCCAGAGCCGGACCGACCCGGGAAGGGCGCGGCCGACCAGCGCGCCGGCGAACGCCAGCAGGCTCTCGAAGCCGAGCGCCAGCGCCTCGCGGCCCTCCTCCACGCCGAGGCTCCAGAGGTGGACGATGCGGTCGGGGACGCCGCCCAGCGCGTCGAGCAGCGCCGCGTGCCCTTCGGCCGAGCGCGGGTCGAACCGGAAGGTCCCCTCCCCCAGAGCGGTGAACGGCTCGCCGGCCGCGCCCGGCCGCACGATCGAAACGACGAGCCCCGCGCCGCGCAGCCGCTCGGTCAGCGCGTCGCCGATCCCGGCTTCGTCCGCAAAGACCAGCCAGCGGCCGGCATCAGGTGTGGCATTGGAGGACGGGGCGAGAGGCGCCCGGCGCCAGGCCGGCAGGTAGAGGTAGGTCCCCTCCTCCCCCACCGCAACCAGGCGGCGGCCCGGCTGGGTCCCCGCCGTCCCATCGATCGTGTCGATCCAGTACCGCCGGCGCTCGAACGGGTAGGTCGGCAGCTCGACGCGCAGGCGCCGCTCGCGGGCGTAGAAGCCGGCCCAGTCGACGCGCACGCCGGTCAGCCAGAGCCGGCCGAGCGCGGCCAGCGCGTAGGCCGCGTCCGGCTGCGTCTCGTAGGAGTGGCGAATGCTCCCCACCACGACCGCCTCACGCCCGGCCGGGTGCTGGAGGACCAGGCTCGACAGGGTCGGGCCGGGCCCGATCTCCAGCAATACACGCCCCGGCTCGCGCAGCAGCTCGGCGATGCCTTCCGAAAAACGCACCGTCTGGCAGGTGTGCCGCGCCCAGAACGCCGGATCGGTCGCCTCGCCGGCCGTCACCCAGGTGCCGGTGGCGTTGGAGATGTAGGGGATGCGGGGCGGCCGCAGCGTCACCTGGCCGACGCGCTCGGCCCAGACCTCGGAGAGCGGCGCCATCATCCGCGAGTGGAAGGCGTGCGTGGTCTGCAGCCGGCGGCAGGCGATGCCGCCGCGACCGGTAAGGTCGCTTCCAGACATCGTCAGGTCCGCCTCCAGGGCGTCCACCGCCGCGAGCGGTCCGGCGACCACGGTCTGCTCCGGCCCGTTGAGCGCGGCGATGGAGAGCTCTCCACCCAGAAGCGAGGCGGCCTCCTCCTCGCGCAGGCTCACCGCCAGCATGGCGCCGGCCGGCAGCTCCTCGATCAGGCGGGCACGCTCGGCGACCAGGGCGAGGGCGTCCTCCAGCGAGAAGACGCCGGAAAGGCACGCCGCCACGTACTCGCCCAGGCTGTAGCCGATCATCGCCTGCGGCCAGATTCCCCACTCCATCCAGAGCCGCGCCAGCGCGTACTCCAGGACGAACAGCGCCGGATGGGCGAAGCGCGTCTGGTTGAGCCGGGAGGCAGCGGAGTCTTCCTGGGGTTGCCCACGGCGAAGCATCTTCCGCAGATCGACCTGGCCCCCCCCTGCCAAGGACTCCAAGGACGACAAGGACTCCAGGGACTCCGCAGTCCCCCGGTCCTTGGAGTCCTTGCTGTCCTTGCCGTCCTTTCCAGCACCCGGGTACATCACCTCGCGCAGATCCACTCCCAAAATCGGCTTCAGGATCTCGGCGCAGCGGTCCACCTCGGCGCGGAACGCGGGCTCCGACTCGTAGAGGCCGCGGCCCATGCCCGGGTACTGGCCGCCCATGCCGGAGAACAGGAAGACGACCGGCCGCTCCCCCGCCTCGCGGTAGGAGGTCATCACCCGCCGCGGGTCGCCGCCGCGCAGCACGGCGACCGCATCCTGGAGGTCGTGGCAAACCACGGCGCGCCGGTGCTCCAGCGCGGTACGGCCGACCTGCAGAGTTAAGGCGGCGTCGGCGAGCTCGGTGTCCGGATGCGCTTCGAGGAAGCCCGCCAGGTTGCCGGTGGCGGCGTCGAGCGCCGTATCGGTCCGCGCCGACAGCAGCAGGAGCTGCCAGGGGCGCGACGGTCCGGAGGGCTCGACGTGCGGCGCCTCCTCGACGATGACGTGGACGTTGGTGCCGCCCATGCCGAGCGAGTTGACCGCCGCCCGGCGCGGCGCGCCGTCGCTCTTCCACTCGCGCAAACCGGTGTTGACGAAGAACGGGCTCCCCTCGAAGTCGATCGTGGGGTTGGGCTCGTCGAAGTTGACGTTGGGCGGGATCTCGCCGTGCTGGAGCGACAGCACGGTCTTGATCAGGCCGGTGACGCCCGCCGCGCGGTCGAGGTGGCCGAAGTTGGCCTTGACCGAGCCGATCGGGCAGTACTGGCGCTTGTCCGTACGGGTACGGAACGCCTTGGTGAGCGCCGCCACCTCGATCGGATCGCCCAGCGCCGTGGCGCTGCCGTGCGCCTCGACGTAGCTCAGGGTCGCGGGGTCGACCCCGGCGTCTTCATAGGCGGCGGCGATGGCGTCGGCCTGGCCGGTGACGCTCGGCGCGGTGTAGCCGGCCTTGAGCGAGCCGTCGTTGTTGATCGCCGACCCCAGGATCACCGCCTGGATGGGGTCGCCGTCGGCCAGCGCGTCGTCCAGGCGCTTCAGGCAGACGATGCCCACGCCGTGGCCGAGCACGCTGCCGTCGGCCTTGGCGTCGAAGGAGCGCGAATGGCCGTCGGACGGCGCGATGCCGCCCTGCTCGAACAGGTAGCCCTGGCGCTCCGGGGTCACCACCCGGATGCCGCCGGCGAGCGCCATGTCGCACTCGCCGTTCCTCAGGCTCTGGCAGGCCATGTGGACCGCCACCAGCGAGGTCGAGCAGAAGGTCTGGACCGCGACGCTCGGGCCGCGCAGGTTCAGCTTGTAGGAGACGGTCGTGGTCAGCGAGTCCTTGTCGTTGCCGAGGATCGCTTGGAGCATGTTGACCGATGCCTTGACCTCGGGGTCGCCATAGAGCCGCAGCAGGTAGGTGCTCAGGTTCGAGCCGGCGAAGACGCCGATCGCGCCCGGGTAGGTCTCCGGGTCGTAGCCCGCCTTCTCCAGCACCTCCCAGGCGGACTCCAGGAAGATCCGGTGCTGCGGGTCCATGACCTCCGCCTCGCGCGGCGAGTAGCCGAAGAGGCCGGCGTCGAACAGCTCGATGTCTTCCAGGATGGCGCCGGCCCGCACGTACCGCGGGTCGTTGAAGACCTCGGGCGAGACGCCTGCGGCGGCCAGTTCCTCGTCGGTGAAGAAGGTCACGGACTCGACGCCGCCGCGGAGGTTCTCCCACAGCTCGTCGACGTTGCGCGCCCCGGGGAAGCGGCCGGTCATACCGACGATGGCGATGGGCGGCCGGGCGCCGCTCTGGCGCAGGCGCCGCCGGCGCTCGGCGAGCTCGCCCTTCTCATCGCCGGCGCCGCTCTCCACCTCGGGCTCCGGGCGGATGTGGCGGGTGAGCGCCGAGACGGTCGGCGACTCGAAGAGGGTGACCGGCGCGATCTGAACATCGAGGTCGCGGCTCAGCTCGGAGACGAGCTGGAGCCCTAGCAGCGAGTTGCCGCCGAGGTCGAAGAAGTTGTCGTGAATCCCGATGCGCTCGCGGCCCAGGAGCTCCGCCCAGACCGTAGCGAGCTTGTCTTCCACGGGCGTACGCGGCGCCACGTAGCTTTCCCGCAGCTCGAGGCGGGTGCCGCCGGCCTTCTCCAGGACCCGGCGGTCCACCTTGCCGTTCGGGGTGAGCGGCAGGGCCTCCAGCAGCACGAAGGCCGAGGGCACCATGTAGGCCGGCAGCTTCTGGCGCAGGAAGCGGCGCAGGTCCTCCACCGCGGGCGCTCCGCCGGCCAGCGTCAGGTAGGCGACCAGCCGCTTGTCGGCGGCGCTGTCCGCCTGCTCGAGGAGCACCGCCGCCTCGCGCACGGACGGATACTGGCCAAGCACCGCCTCGATCTCCCCCAGCTCGACGCGCAGCCCGCGGATCTTGACCTGGTGATCGAGCCGGCCGAGGAAGTCGAGATCGCCGTCCGGCAGCCAGCGCACGAGGTCGCCGGTGCGGTAGAGGCGGGCGCCCGGCTCGCCGGCGAGCCGGGCGAAGGGGTCGGGCAGGAACTTCTCCGCCGTGAGCGCCGGCCGGTCGAAGTAGCCGCGGGCCAGGCCGACGCCGCCGACGTACAGCTCTCCGG
>JBKKAU010000499.1:0-4659 GCA_046714475.1 Thermoanaerobaculia bacterium | reverse complement strand
CCCGAGGAGCGGACCGGAAAGGCGACCAGGATGCCATCGCCGAAAGAGACGGTCCCGGGCGTCTTGGCGTCCAACGAGCCGAAGACCGCCTCGATCTTGGTTTTTCGGTCGTTCTCCTCGAAGTCCGGCCAGATCTCGTCCTTGAGCACGCCTTTGATCGTCGAGCCCTGGATGACTGGATAGTTCGTATGCCGCTCGCGCTGGATCGGCAGGTCGACGTAGCCGGTGCCGCTCTCGGCGCCGCAGTGCAGGGAGGTCTCGGTGTAGAGGCCCAGCACGGCCGCCTGCGCGAAGGTCTTGCTCCCCATGTCAGATCTCCTGATCGTCCGTGGCCGCCAGGACCAGCCCGAAGCCCTGGCGTGTAAGGTTCCCCTCTTGGAAGTCGCTGAGGCAGGCGCCGTCAAGGCTCGCCGCCATATCGGCCTCGCCGCTTTCGAAGACGTAAACCGAGCCCGCGGGAATGGCGCGGCGCAAAGGTTTGGGCTTTTCCCGGGCGATATCCCAGCCGCCGACCGTGGCCCCGCCCCGCGTGAAGGCGGCGGCCAGCGTACAGAGCCGGCCGCCGAGCTTCCCCTCGGTCGAACCGGCGGCGAAGCCCGGCGGATAGGCTCCGGATTCGGATAGGGCAGGGGTGACGAAGCAGAGCCGGAACCGCTTGCCGGCCGGCGGCCTTGAGAAGCGCAGAGGGAGACCGCTCTCCAGGCGCACCGTCCGCCCTTCGCCGCCCAGGCGCACGCCGCCGCCCGCTTCCAGCTCCGCGCCGCGCGCTTCGAAGCCGATCGCCACGCCACGCTCCAGGCGGATGAAGCCGAAGGTATAGAGAGCGCCCTCTTTGCTCAACCGCTGTTTCTCGACGAGCCCCACGCCCGTCCGTTGCTCGTCTTTCCAGAGCTCCCGCGCGTGGACGAAGTGCCCCGGCTCCGGGACCCCGCCCCGTGACCAGAGCTCCCAGCCTGCCGCTTTCAGAAACCAATCGGACGGCGCAACCGGATCCTCTTCTTTGGGTGGTACCTCCCAGGGGCTCCATCCGGAGCCCGTCCGCTCGCACGGCACGGTGAGGCGCAACGGGTGCGACCAGGCTTTGGCGTCTCCTTCGCGAAGGAGATAGCGCAGGACATGGGCGATCCGCGGCGGTCCGTCCTCCTCACCGCGTCTCTTCGCCTCCGGACCGTCCTTCTTCTCATAGATCAAACCCAGGTCGAACGGCGCGGGGAGGAGCGTCTCCTGATTCCGCACCAGCCAGGGGCCGCGCACCTCTAACGAGCCGAACCGGCCCCATTCCCCGATCTCCCGTACGTTGTCGCCGAGCCGGCTGGCCCAGGTCTTCTCATCAAGCCCCTTCAGCGAGATCCCCGCGTCCAGCAGCAGGCGGGTACGGAGAGCGCCGTACAGGGTGGACGGCATCGGGGGAAACAGCGAACGCAGGTAGTGGTCTTCGCCCAGGCTGCTCGGCTTGCCATCGCGGAAGAACAGGACGTCGTCCGGTACCAGCTGAAAGGCGCGCCACTCGTCCGCGCTCATCTCACCTCCCGGGCCAGGAAGCGGAGGATGCGCAGCGCGTCCGTCTTGCGGTGGACGAAGAACGGAGCGAGCAGGCGCGCGGTTCCGGCGGGATCGGCGCCTGTCTCGCGGCGGGAGAGGCGGTCCCCGAGCCAGGCGACCCACTGCGCCTCTTCCGTGAAGGCCTCGAACAGCACGCGCTCGTCCCGCCGCAGGTTGAACGTCTGGCCCGAGGAGACCTCCTTGGTGGCAACCTTCCCCAGCAGCACGTCGAACCGATCGACCCAGGTTTTTCGATCCTCGCCGGCGGCCTCGTCCCACTTGAAGGCCACCTCGACCGGCACGCCGCCGCGTTTCGCCAGCCGGATCGCGACCGCGTCGCGGTCCGCCTCGCCTTTCGCCTTGCGTTTGAGCAGCTCTTCGACGTCGCGGAAGAGCAGGCCGGCCGGATGCTTGGTATGGGCGAACAGGATTCCCGCCGAGATGGTGAGGCGCTTGACGTCTTCCGGGTCCTTCAGGAGACTTCGCAGCGGCCGGAGAGCTTCCAGGTATCGTGACCGCACCTGCCAGGCGAGCTTCAAGGCGCTCCGCGGATCGCAGACGAAGAGGACGTCCTCGCCTCCGGCGTAAATGAGTTGAGGAGCCCTTTGAGCGTCGGGAGCCTTCAGGTTCAATTGCGCACTGCCCTGGGTCCTCAGGCCGTCGGCGAACTCCAGGAGAGCTCTGGAAAGGCGCTCGTGAAACTTTTCGATCTTTCCGTCGACGATCTTGTCCTCGGGCCAACCGAGCACTTCGCCCATACGGTCGCCGTCCATGGAGACGATCGCGAAGTAGGGGAACTTCTCGGATTCTTCGGGAGGAGCTGGCACCCGTTCCCCGGGTGTCTTGGGAGGTTTCGGCGGCTCGAAGTCGTGAAAGTCGGCAAAGCGGCCGGCGCGCTTATGCCATTTCGGATAGAAACGCTTGGTGGCGCAGACCAAGCAGAGGCGGGTCTGGCCCCGGCGCAAATAGGGCTCGTCGTCCTTCTGGCCTTCACTCTCTTTAGCCGCTTCACTCCAGGCGTCGCGGACCCGGTCGCGCTTCCCGTCCGGCAGGGCGTTCCGTTCTCCGCAGATCGCGCACTTCTCGCCGCACTCATGGATCTGCGAAAACGGCCGGAACAGCCGCGACAGGGCAAACCGCCGCGCCCCTTCCTGGGAAGCTTCTGCGTAGCTCCCGTCCTCGGGCACCCAGGACCAGGCGACCTCCAGGAGGTGATCGGTCTGGCGCTGCCCGCTTGGAGCGCTTTCGTTCCAGATCCAATCGTCCGGCTCGATCTTGTGTTTCCGAAGCTCCCCGACGGTCTTCGCCACCAGACCGTTCCACTCGTTCCGGACCGCCGCCTCCATCTTTCCGGCCACGGTTACGTCGCCATCCGAGGTCAACGGCACGCGGCAGACAAAGCGGTTGGGAAATCCCGCCGGGATCTCCGCGTCCTTGGCGAGGTAGGGAAAGATCATGTCTCCCCCCTGCCTCCAGGCCTCCTTCACGGCCTCTCCGGTGAGGTGCGACAGCAACCCGCTGCCGGCCCACAGGTCCGCCACCCGCCGCGCCTGCACGATAAAGCCGTGCACCGGACCGATGGAAAAGGTGAGGAGGGCGGTAGAGGGGCTCAAGGTTTGACCTCCACAAGAGGCCCATCCTTTTGACTCAGGCTCTCCAGGAAGAGGTTCACGATCTCACGATGGCGGTCGTTCGGCAGCGTTCCGGAAGCTGGATCGTCCTTCACAAAGAGCTCTTTCTTCTCAGGAATCAGGAGCGCCGGTAGATAGGTCAACACCGGCACGTATTCAACCTGTCCTTGTGCCTCGAAACGGGCGATGTGGACGAGCAGAGGGGACGCGCGGCGGCGGACCTCGGTCGAGGAGCCCCAGGTGACGATCTCCGGCTTCCTGCCAAACTGCAAAGGCAGGCCGAAGCCGGCCCGGACCGGGATCTTCCCACTGAGAGATCGATGATTCTTCCGAAACTCTTTGAACCAATCTCCGACGTCTTTCAACGCAGCCATCCAAGAGGATTGGCCCTCGCGAGCCATGTAGATGCGGGTCTGCCCGGAAAGATGCGACCAGAGGGGAAGAGCAGTTGACGACGCTACCTCGCCGGACCTCAGAACCTCCTGGACCTGACGCCGGAAAGCGCCACGGCCCGCCGGGCTCTTGAGGTCTCCCAGGTCACTGCCCTCGACGCTCAGGCAGTGCAGCGATCCGAAACCGCGCCGGCTCCGGGCTCCAATCCCGCCGAGGTTCAGCCATCCCCATAGAGTCCTCCAAAGGAGATCACGTTCCGTGTCGCTGAGATCGTGCCGCCACTGGAGCTCGACAGACGTCTCCTCACCCCCTGAGCCGGGTTCGATCCTGCCGTGCTCAAAGTAGGTTTTTCGGTCGTCTTTGTCCCATAGGATGGCGCCGTAGCCAAGATAGACCAGGGGGTCGTTGCGACTTCCGCGAAACTCTTCTCGTCCAATCGCCCGCGGTTCGCCGAAGGTCCGCACCCGCAACGACGAGCTGCGTTCGGTGCTCCCGAACAGGGCTGTTTCCGCCGCCCTCACCCGCGGAAGGTCGCCCTGGAACGCCAACCCCGCGAACGCACGAAACCACCAGCGGAGCTGGCCGCGAACGGACAGGGCCCGCCACTCGGCGGGCGCCGAGCGGTCGACTCCCCCCAGGAAGCAGGGAGTCACGAATTCGATCTGGAGCTGGACACGCCCCATGGGCATGGCTTGGAGATCCTCACGCTTGTACAGACCCCAAGACGTCTGGAGTGTTTAGATACTACCTCACAAGGCAGGTCTCTTCCACATCTCAACCAGCCCCGGCAGGGGCGGCAGAATAAAGCCTGGGGCGCCAGCCCCAGGACTCCAGCCAAAACGAATCCAGAGCCCTGAAAGGGCGGCACCTCCACCGCTTGAAGTGAATCGTGTCGCCCCTTCGGGGCTGCGGGCCATGTCGTGGCGCGTCCCTGGGGCTCGCGCCCCAGGCTCTATTCTGTCGGCCCTTCGGGCCTGGGGGAGTCGTCTACATCTATCAGAGAGATCCCTCCATACAGATCAGGGCAATTCCAAGCGTTATGTTTACGATGGTGGGGATACATCTCATCGTGAAGGTCGCAATCCCTCCATAC
>JBKKAU010000498.1:0-1482 GCA_046714475.1 Thermoanaerobaculia bacterium | reverse complement strand
GTGTGACCTGAAGGCAACAAACGGCACCGTGCTGGTCCGCCAGGGCCAGCCCCCGCGCCGGCTTGCGCAGAATGAGATGGCGATCCTCCTCGACGGGGACATTGCCGAACTCGGCGATGACATCTCCCTGCGGTTCGAGGAGATTCTGTGAGTTCCAAACGCCCCATCGCACCACCGCCCCGCATCCCGGGCTTCAATTACCTCAGACAGCTGGGCTCAGGCGGCTTCTCCGATGTTTATCTGTACGAACAGGACAGGCCCCGCCGTAAGGTGGCCGTGAAGGTCCTGCTCTCCGACCTCAAGACCGAGGGCGCCCGGCGCCGCTTCGAGTCCGAGGCCAACCTGATGGCGCAGCTGTCCTCGCACCCCTACATCGTGACGATCTTCGAGGCCGAGGTCACCGAGGACGGGCACTCCTACCTCGCCATGGAGTACTGCTCCCGGCCAAGCCTTGATGTCCGTTACCGGCGCCAGCGCTTTAGCGTGGATGAGGTCCTTGCGGTGGGCATCCAGGTGGCCTCCGCCGTCGAAACCGCCCACCGGGCCGGGATCGCGCACCGCGACATCAAACCCGCCAACATCCTCGTGACGGACTACAACCGGCCCGCGCTGACTGACTTCGGCATTTCCGGGACGCTGGGCAGTGATGCCGATGAGGACGCCGGAATGTCCATTCCGTGGTCGCCCCCGGAGCAGTTCCGCGACGGCGCCGTCGACGGTGTGATGGTGGACGTCTGGGCCCTGGGAGCCACGCTGTACACCCTCTTGGCCGGGCGTTCGCCGTTTGTGATGCCGGGTGCCGACAACTCACAGCGGGAACTCATTTCCCGGATTACCTCCATGCCTGTGCCGCGTCTTGGCCGCGCAGATGTACCGGCCTCCCTGGAGCTGGCCCTGTCCACCGCCATGGCCAAGTCGCCGGCCTCGAGGTACTCCTCAGCGCACGCCTTTGCACTGGCCCTGCAGCGGATCCAGGCCGAGCTCAACCTGTCCGTGACGCCCTTCGAGGTCCTCGAGGAACCTACCCACGAGGACAACCATCCGGACGACGGGTTTGAGGAAACCAGGGTCCGCAGCATTGCCGCGATCGATCCCGAACGTACCGGAAGTTCACCGACCTTTCCGGCCCGGACCCGTCCTGGCACGCCCCCGGCGCCCGCTCCCAAGCCGGTAGCGGCACCTAAGCCCGCCCAGCCCCAGATGCCGGCGCAACTGTTCGACGTCGGCACAGCGGACCGCGGCGCCACTGAACAGGGTGCCAGGAACACCGCCGCGCCGAACCTGTTTGTTCCCCCGGCCCGCACCGGGGACGACTGGGCGCAGGCAACCATGCTGCGCAGCAGCACGGCTGCCGCTCCGCCCCAGCCGGATGAAGCAACCATCCAGCGGAGCAGCCCGTCCACGGCACCCGGGTCACTTTCCGGCCGGCCGGGAGACGCCCGCTGGAGCCCTGCCGGGCCGGAACTTGATGCCACCGTCAGC
>JBKKAU010000497.1:0-6092 GCA_046714475.1 Thermoanaerobaculia bacterium | reverse complement strand
GTCCGAGACGATGTGGTGCATGTTGAAGACGGCCACGTGCTCGGCCGCGCCGAGGCGCAGCAGCATGGAGCGGAGCAGGCGGTCGCTGGTGAGGTCGAAGGGCCGCAGCGCCTCCTCCTGCGCCCGGCGCGTCACCTCGGCGGCGCGCGCCGGCTCGGGCACCGCCGACAGGTCGACCACGGGGACCGGCAGCGGCCCGGGAGGGAGGACGACCTGGACGGGCCGTCCGGCGGCGATGCGGACGCGCAAAACCTCGTGCCGGCGCACGATCTCGTCCAGGCTCCAGCGGAACGCCTCCACGTCGAGCCGTCCCGCGATGCGCAGGGCGGCCGGGATGTTGTACGCCGCGCTCCCCGGCTGCCACTGCTCCATGAACCAGAGCCGCTGCTGGGCAAAAGAGAGCGGCATCTCGGCGATCTCCGGGGGCTCCGGGCGGGGGACCGGCCGGAGCGGCGGCGCGTCCGAGCCCTCGGGCTCCCGCCGGGCGGCCTTCTGCCGCATCCGCAGCACGAGCAGCGCCCGTTGCTCGGGGGTGAGGTCGGCAAGGCTCTGGGCGAGGTCAGGGAGGTCCGGGGGCGTCATGGGTCACACCTCTACAACGTCTCTTAAAGGGTGGTGCTTCGACTATCCGATGGAGCGCCTCGGGGCGGCGGACCGTGACGGTCGCCGGGACAGCGGGGTCGGAGCGTCCGGCAGGGCCGGGGGGGAAGACACTGCCATAGTCGCAGCAACGATTCAAGGGGCCCGCCCCCCTCAGAAGAGGGGGTGAAAGCGCGTGGTAGACTCAGCCGCAGACGACGCTGCCCCGATGAGGCCCTCCATCAGTCGACGACGCCCGCCAGGCCTTGACCGGGTGTAGGGCGCGATCCATCGCGCCCTCTTTCGAGGACTATGCACACGATCCATCTCGTCGACGCCAGCCCCTACATCTTCCGCGCCCATTTCTCGCTCCCGTCCTCGATCAAGACACCCACGGGCGAGCGGATCGGCGCCACGTACGGGTTCGCGAGCTTCCTGCTCAAGCTGATCGCCGACGAGCGCCCCACCCACCTCGGGGTCGCCTTCGACCGCAACCTGAACGGCAGCTTCAGGAACGAGCTCTATCCGGAGTACAAAGCGCAGCGCGAGGCGCCGCCGCGGGAGATCGTCGCCCAGATCGACACCTGCCTGGAAGCGGCGGCGGCTCTGGGAGCCGCCACCTTCATCGACGACCGCTACGAGGCCGACGACCTGATCGCCACCCTCTGCGGCCCCTTGACCCGCAACGGGCACAACGTGGTGATCGTCACCTCCGACAAGGACCTCGCCCAGCTCGTGAGCGACCGGGTGACGCTCCTCGATTTCGCCAAGGAGACCCGCTACACCGCCGACAACGTACGCGAGAAGTTCGGCGTCCGGCCGGAGCAGGTCGTCGACCTGCTGGCGCTCGCCGGCGATCCGGTCGACAACATCCCCGGCGTCCCCGGCATCGGCCGCAAGACCGCGGCCGAGCTGCTCGCCGCTTTCGACAGCGTCGAGGACCTCTACCGGCGGCTGGACGAGCTCCGCCTGTCGCGCATCCGCGGCGCGAGGACCCTGGTCACGAAGCTCGCCGAGGCCCGCGACCTCGCCTTCCTCTCCAAGGAGTTGGCGACAGTGGCGCGCAACGCGCCGGTCCGCGCCGGTCTGCGTGAGCTGGCCTGGCATGGGGCCGACCCGCAGGCCGTCGAGGTCCTGTTCGAACGGCTGGGATTCAAGGGAATCCGCGAGCGGATCACCGACTGGCGGGGCTCGGCTCCAGCGAGCTGAAGCCGTTGCGAGGAGCGTCCCTGCCTGGTGGTCTCCCGTTAGCGACAGTGGACCGGCTCAGCCCCACGAAACCTGGACAGTCGAGATCGGGAGAGACAGAAGGGTTGGTGGGCCGTCAGAGACTCGAACTCTGGACCCGCGGATTAAAAGTCCGCTGCTCTACCAACTGAGCTAACGGCCCCCAGGGCCGGAAGTATAGCGGAAAGGCGGCGCAGCAGCCTCTCGCCTTGATTAGCGCTGCTCCAGGACTTTGCCCAACCGGCCGGAGGTGAGGCGGGTGAGGGAGCCGTGATCGCGGATCAGGGTCTCTTCGCGGCGTGGGCCGGTCGAGAGCAGAGTCACCGGCGCGCCGATCTCCTGCTCGATGAAGTCCATGTAGTCCTTGGCCTCCCGCGGCAGATCGGCCTCGTCGAGGATGCCGACCGTCGTGCGCCCCCAACCCTTCATGACGCGCAGCACCGGCACCGCGGTCTCCAGGCTCCGCAGGTCGGCCGGCAGCTCCTTCACCAGACGGCCGCCAACCTGATAGCCGACGCAGACCGGGATCTCGTCGAACTCGTCCAGGACGTCGAGCTTGGTCAGCGCGATGGTGTCGATGCCGTTGATCATCCGGGCGTAACGGGCCACCACCGTGTCCAGCCAGCCGCAGCGGCGCGGCCGGCCCGTAACCGTCCCGAACTCGTTGCCGCGCCGGCGCAGGAACTCGCCGGCCGCGCCCTCGATCTCCGCCGGGAACGGTCCGCCTCCCACTCGCGTGGTATAGGCCTTGAGCACGCCGATCGCACCGTCGATCCGCGTCGGCGGCACGCCGGTGCCCGTACAGGCGCCGCCGGCCGTCGAGTTGGAGCTGGTGACGAAGGGGTAGGTCCCGTGGTCGACGTCGAGCAGCGTCCCCTGAGCCCCCTCGAAGAGCAAGCTCTTGCCTTCGGTGATCCAGGTGTTCAGGAGCTGCTCGGTATCCCGCAGGCTGGGCTTCAACCGCTCCGCCCAACCACGGCACTGGTCGGCATAGGTGGCCGGCGACGGCAGGGGCTCGGTAACCCCCAGGCTCGCCAACTCCACCTGGATCTTCGAGAGCTGGACGCGCAGACGCTCCTCGAGGTCGGGAGCGAAGAGGTCGCCCATGCGCAAGCCGAAGCGCGACGCTTTGTTCTCATAGGCCGGACCGATGCCCCGCGAAGTGGTGCCGATGCGGGTCTGCCCCTTGGCCTCCTCGCGTGCCTTGTCGAGCTGGGCGTGGCAGGGCAGCAGGATGTGGGCGCGGTTCGAAACGAAGAGCCGGTCGTCGAAGCGCACTCCCGCCTCGTAGAGGCGCGCCAGCTCGCCCAGCATGTGGTCCGGAGCGATCACCATGCCGTTGCCCAGGACGCAGAGCATTCCCGGATGGAGGATGCCCGACGGGATCAGCTGCAGCGAGAAATGCTGGTCGCGGAACCGGACGGTGTGCCCCGCGTTGTGGCCGCCCTGGTAGCGCACCACGCCATCGAACGCCGGGCAGAGGAGATCGACGATCTTCCCCTTGCCCTCGTCCCCCCACTGCATCCCTATGATGACGACGTTGGCCATGGCGGCTCCGCGGACCCTCTCCCTGGAGTGATGTCTCTGACGCCTTTCAACTTGCGCAACCCGGGGGGACACTACCAAAGGATGGGGGGTGGGGCAAGAAGGTGTTACGATCAAGGGCCGGTTCCTCCCGCGCCACCCGAGGATGTCCTTGACCACGTTCCTCTCCGCCGCCAACATCCTGCTGCCGGTCGCCTACCTGCTGGTCGCGATCGCCTACGGCCTCGTCTTCTTCGCCTCGCACCCGGTGGCGGCCCGGGCGGCGACCCCGGCCCTGCGCGCCACGGTGCTGCTCCACCTCGCCTATCTCGCGGCCTTGACCGTGCAGTGGCGGCAGTTCCCGGCCGCGACCGTGTCGCAGGCGCTGTCGATCGTGGCCTTCGCGGTGGCGGCGGTCTATGTCTTCGTCGAGTGGCACGGACGGGAGCGCTCGACCGGCTTCTGGATGGTGTCGCTGGTCTTTTTCTTCCAACTCCTCGCGTCGCTGCTCACCCGGCCCACGCCACCGGACCGCGCGATCTTCCACGACCCGTTCTTCGCCGTCCACGTCTCGCTGGCGCTCCTCGGCTATGCCGCCTTCGTTCTGGCCGCGGCCTACGCGTTCCTCTTCCTCCAGCTCTACCGCGACCTCAAGGCCGGCCGCTTTTCGACCTTCTACGGCAAATTGCCTCCGCTCGAGGTGCTGGAGCGGATGATGCTCGGGGCGCTGTCGGTCGGCTTCGTGACGCTGACCGGCGCGGTCGTCATCGGCGCCTTCTGGGCGGAGCGGCTCTACCACGAGGCCTGGCTGCGCGACCCGAAAATCCTGGTCACCCTCGCCACCTGGGCGCTTTATGCCGTCGCCCTGCTGCTACGGCGGCTGCGCCGGTGGCAGGGCCGGCAGACGGCGCTCGCCAGCCTCGCGGGCCTGTGCGCCATCCTCTTCTCGCTGGTGGCGGTCAACTTCTTCTTCACCGACTTCCACGGGTTCCTGTAGTGGCCGATCCGCGACTCCACCCCGATTCCGCGACGCCCCCGCAGGACCCGCCGCTGCTCCTCGTCGGCACCGACTTCCGGTGCTCGCCTCTGGAGCTGCGCGAACGGGTCGCCTACGGCGCGGCGGCCAGCGAGGACCTGCTGGTCCACCTTCTCGCCCGCTCCGAGATGGCCGAGACCCTGCTGCTCTCGACCTGCAACCGGACCGAGGTCTACGTCGTACCGCGCGACGAGGACGAGGCCTATCGTTCCGTCCTGGACCTCGCCTTCCTGCGCCGGGTGCCGGAGCTGGAGAGACCCGGCCGGCTCTACGTCCAGCGCAACGGCGAGGCGGCCCGGCACCTGCTCGCCGTGGCCAGCGGTCTGGAGTCGATGGTGCTTGGCGAACCCGAGATCCTGGGCCAGGTCAAGCAGGCGTCCGCGCTGGCGGAGGCGGTCGGGGCGGAGGGGCCGATCCTGCGCCGCCTGCTCCGCAGCGCCGTCGCCGCCGGTAAGCGCGCCCGTCAGGAGACGGCGATAGCCGCCGGAGCCGTGTCGATCGGCTACGCCGTGGTCGAGCTGGCGCGGAACATCTTCAGCGGCCTCGGCGACTGCCGGGTGCTGCTGATCGGCGCCGGCGAGATCGCGCGCTCGGTCGCCCGTCCCCTGGTGGAGCGCGGGGCGCGCGAGCTCAAGGTCGCCAACCGCAGCGCCGAACGGGCGCGGCAGTTCCAGGAGGAGTTCCCCGGCTCGGAGCGGCTCCCCTTCGAGGAGCGATTCGCCGCGGTCCGCTCGGCCGACCTGGTGATCGCCTCGACCGGCTCCGACGAGCCGGTGCTCACCCGCCGGCAGCTCCAGGAGGCGATGCGCACCCGGCCCAGCCATCCGCTGCTGATCGTCGACCTCGGGGTGCCGAGGAACGTCGAGCCGCAGGCCGGTGGCGTCGAGAACGTCTTCCTTCATACCGTGGACTCTCTCGACCACCTGATCCAGCGCAACTTGAAGCTGCGCAAGGAGGAGGTGCCGCACGTCGAGGAGATCGTCGACCAGGAGCTGGGCCATTTCCGCTCCTGGTACCGCGGCATCGAGGCCGAGCCGGTCATCGCGCGGCTCCAGAAGCGGGCCGAGCGCATCCGCCAGCAGGAGCTCGACCAGGCGCTCGACCGCTTCCCGCCGGAGACCCACGCCGACCTCGACCGTCTCACCCGGTCGCTGGTCCGCAAGATCCTCCACCACCCGAGCACCCGGCTGCGCGGCCGGGACGGCGCACCGCAGCTGCCGCAGATCGAGCTCGTCCGCGAGCTGTTCCGCCTGGATGACGAAAACGACGACTGAGCGGAGCCTCCGGCTCGGCACGCGCCGCAGCGCCCTGGCCCTGGCCCAGTCGGGGATGGTGGCGCGCGCCCTGGAAGCGGAGCACTCCGGCCTCGCGGTCGAGCTGGTCCCCGTGGTCACCAGCGGCGACGTCATCCCCGGCGACCTCTCGGAAGCGGGCGGCAAGGGGCTCTTCACCCTGGAGCTCGAACGCGGCCTGCTCGACGGCTCGATCGACCTCGCGGTCCACAGCCTCAAGGATCTGCCGGTCATCCTTCCCGCAGGTCTGACGATCGCCGCCTATCCGGACCGCGCCGACCCGCGCGACGTGCTGGTCAGCGAGCTGGCCGCGGACCTCGACGGCCTCCCCGAAGGCGCCGTGGTCCTGACCGGGGCGCTGCGCCGCCGCGCCCAGATCCTGCTGCGCCGGCCGGACCTGTGCGTCGAGCCGATCCGCGGCAACGTCGACACCC
>JBKKAU010000496.1:0-10900 GCA_046714475.1 Thermoanaerobaculia bacterium | reverse complement strand
CGCGCGTCTTCGTCCGTACCGCCGCCCACCCGGCGCCGCTGACCCTGTCGGCCACCTACCCGGGTGCCGGCTTCACCGTGACCGACCTCGTCATCGATCCCAACGACGCCAACACGGCCTTCGTCGTGAACGTTTTGAACGTCTACCGGACGACCGACGCCGGAGCCACCTGGACCGCCGAGACGGGCAACATCCAGTCCTTCGGCCCGGGATCGCTCAAGTCGATCACCTACGCCTCGACCCTGCTCGGCGACGCCGTCGTCGTGGGCACCACCAAGGGGATCTTCTTCGCCACCGAGTCGAGCGGCTTCAGCACCTGGCAGCGCCTGGGCAATGGCATGCCGACCGTGCCCGTCTTCGACCTGGACTACGATTCCCAGGACGACCTGCTGATCGCCGGGACCCTGGGCCGCGGTACCTGGAAGCTCCCCGCCTTCTCCTCGGCCGTGCTGGGAGGAGGGAACTGATATGAATCTGCAAGAACGGGTTCCCTCTCTGAGAGGATGCAACATGCCGAAAACCATCTGTCGCTTTATCGGTGCCCTGGCCTTGCTGGCCGGGCTGCTCGTGCCGGGAGTCGCCATGGCCCAGACCTCCGGCGCGTTCCCGGCGCTGCATGACGGCGTCGAGGTCGACGCCGCCCGCGGCGCCGCCTAAGTGATGAGCCCGACCGGAGGGATAGACGCCATCGAGATCAACACGGGCAACGTGATGTGGAAGAGCCGCGCTGCCGCCAAGCCGCTGCTCGTCACCCAGGGCACCCTGGTCGCCCAGGCCCAGTCCTCCAGCCCGCGCGGCGAGCTCCTCATCGTGGCGCTCGACACCAAGGCGGGACGCAGCCAGGGCAAGGTCCAGGTCAAGCTTCCGGACGGCATCCGGGCGCGGCTGGTCGACAGCCCGTCCAAGTCGTTCCGGGCGAAGGCCTTCGCCTCCGCGGAGGGCGACGTCGTCGTCACCTGGATGTCCGAAGGCGACCAGACCCTCCAGGGCGCGGTGCCGCCGGCGCGCGAAGCGGCTCCTGCCACTGAGGAAGGATTCGCGAGCCAGGCCGCGGCCGTCCGGGCGGCGCAGACCCAGAACACCGGCGCGGCCCGCCTCGACTTCGCCTCAGGCCGTGCGGTCGCGGTGCCGTACGAGCGGGCGAAGGCCCTGCAGGCCGCCACGGAAAAGGCTGCCGCCCCGACGGACCTGCGGCGGCTCGCCTCGATCGACGGCCGGCACATCCTGCGCAGCGAGTCTTCCCCCGAGGGCTCGCTGTGGATGCCCTACCGCTGGACCATCACCGACGCCTCCTCCGGAGCGGCGATCGCGACGATCGACGCCCCGGTCTCCATGGCGCCTTTCGTGGTCTCCGGCTCGCAGCTCTTCTACGTCGCGCAGCCGTCCGCGCGCCGGGAAGGCAAAAAGCTGGTCGAGGAGCCGCTGCGGCTGCGCTCCCTCGACCTGACGACCGGCAATGCCATGTGGGAGAAGGCGGTCCTCGACTCCACCTTCGAAGGGATCCTCCCTCCGTAGTCGAAGCCGTACTGACGGAAAAGCGAAGGGGAGGGCCTCCGGGCTCTCCCCTTTTTTATTTGCCTAGCCTTGCGGTGGGGGCACAGCACGGCTTATCCTTGGCCATGCTCGATTGGAGTCAATGTCCGGTGGTCGAACGGAACCCGGGAAAGGTCAGCGGCGCCTGGGTTTTCAAGGGAACGCGTGTGCCCGTCAAAGCTCTCTTTGAAAATCTCGAAGACGGCGCTCGTGTGGACGATTTCCTGGAATGGTTTCCGGGCGTGACCCGCCAACAGATCGAAGCCGTCCTCGAGCACGCCGAGCAGAGCCTCGCCGAAGCATAACCTTGCCCAAGCTGCCCTGCCAGCAGCATGAGAATCCTCTTCGACCAAGGGACGCCGGTACCGCTACGCCGCGAATTGGCCGGCCACAGCGTAGCCACCGCCTATGAGATGGGCTGGTCGGCACTCAAAAACGGTGAGCTGCTGAAAGCCGCAGAAGCCGACTTCGATGTCTTCGTCACGACGGACCGAAGCCTTCGCTATCAGCAGAATCTCATCGGCAGGCGGCTGGCGATTCTTGTACTTCCGACTACCAGTTGGCCCAGAATACAGACCCACGTTTCCGAGGTGGTGGACGCCGTGAACAAGCTCGGTCCAGGCGAATTTCACGAGCTGACCTTCTCGGCCTGAGATTCAGCGGTTCGGTAGAGCAGTTCGGCCTCGAACCACCCCAGGACCTCGTTCTCGTCAAAGACAACAGGAGCTCGTTGACGATAGGGCTCATAATACTGGCTCCACTCGGACTGTGGCCTGACTCCCCTTTCGTCTTCGGGTATCTCGGCGGCCCCAAAGGTACTGACATGCGTGCGGAAGAGGTCATGCCACTTCATCTCTTCCGTGGCCTGCTCGGGACTGAGACGGATGAGCCAATATCGCCGGTACCAGCCCTCTGAATAGGGCTCCTGCTCTTCCTCCGCGAGTACGTACCAGGCGAGCTCGCCGTTGATGCGGGCCATGCCTGAGAGCGGGCCGTCGTAGAAATCGTGGACCCAGAGAGGTCGGACCTCGCCGCGGGAGAGCTTGGGCAACGTGGTGAAGGCGTCAGCCGTACATTCGCGGAGCTTCATGCGTTCTTCCCCCAAGCAGTCCTCATCTGATCGGCTCAGGGGATTCCCACAGAGTGTAAGACGAAAGGACCCGTGAGGCTGAGGAGCAGACAGCCCAGGATCATCAGCACGAGACCAGGCACCAGGAGATCGGAGCTCTTGATTCCGCCTTCGCCGTAGACCATCGCGTTCGGCGGCGTGCTGATGACGAACGGGATGCCCAGCGAGGCCGCGATCGCGACCAGGACGGCGGTCGCGGACGAAGGGTCGAAGCTGCCCACGAGCGGGATCAGCATCGTGGCGGTGGCGGTGTTGCTCATCAGGGCGGAGAGCATGGCGCTGGCGAAGCAGAGGATGAAGGTGCGGACGAGGGGCGAGACCTGCGCCCACGGGACCAGGGCGGCGGCCTCTCTCACGAGCCCCGATTGTTCGAGCAGGTTGCCGAGGCCGATGCCGCCGGCGATCAGGAGGAGAGTGGACCAGTCGATCCGTGCCAGGTCCTGCCGCTCCAGCAGACCCGAGCTGAAAAGGACCGCTGTGACCATCAGCGCGACGAGCGCCGACGAAGCGCCATGAATCGGCTCGGTCAGCCAGGCGGCGACCGTGGCAACGAAGAGATAGACGACCCAGCGTGCCCTGCCGGACGGCGCGGCGGCGGTCAGGTCCGGAAGGTGGGCCGCACCCCGAACCCGGAAGCGCAGGACCAGGAGAAGGAGCCCGGCCAGCAACAAGCCCAGCGCGAGCGGCAGCGCGAATGCCATCCACGAGAGAAAGCTGATGGGGTGAGCCCGGGAGATGGCGGCGATGGCGATGGCATTGGAACCGGTGCCGATGGGAGTCGCGATGCCTCCGAAGTTGGCGCCGAGGGCGACCCCGACCAGGAGGGCGCGCCGGAACGGATCGCCTTTCGGCATCCCCGCGAAGAGCGGGTGCAGAGCGGCGATCATCATCGCCGCCGCGGCGATGTTGGACATCCACATCGAAAGCGTCGCGGTGGCCGTGGCGGTCAGGGCGAGCAGCGCCAGGCGGCGCCCCCGCGAGAGCTGGACGGCAAGGCGCGCGATCCAGGCATCGATGCCGTACCGGCTGGCCGCGGCGCTCAACGCAAAGCCGCCGAGGAAGAGCGCGAGGACCGGCTCGGCCGACCACCCGAGCACAGGTTGCAGGCCAAACTCTTCACCCAGAGGCCCCAGGAGGAGAGGCGTAAGGGCCCACAGCACGAACGTCGGCGCATAAGGCGGTACCGCCTCGCTCAGCCAGAGGAGCAGGCACACGCCACCCACGACGGCGGCCCACGCGATCGTCGGATCTTCGATGAAAGTCAACGGCAGGGCGACGGCCGCCGCGGCGAGCGGGGCGACGAGCATCCACCGCCTGAGCGGCTTCGCCGGTTTTCCGCCAGAGATCTCCGGGTCGGGAAGCGTCATCGAGCCAGGTCTCTCAACAGGGCACCGACAACGTAGGCCAGGCCTGCCGCCGCCGAACCGACCAGAAGCGTCTCCAGTCCCGACCTCCACCAGGGCGTTGTCGACCACCAGCTCTTCACAGATCCGATGGCGAAGAACACCGCGCCCGTCAGGACCGTGGAGAACCAGAAGGCGTCCGCCATGCCGAGCAGGAAAGGGAGCAAGGGAACCAAGCCGCAGAGGAGAAAAGCGCTGAACGTGCTCAAGGCCGCGAGATGCGGGGAGCGCACCTCCCGCGGCAGGCCGTACTCTTCCGTCAGCATGGTCTGTACCCACCGTTTGCGGTCGGCGGTGATCAGCTGGACGACATGCTCCAGCTCTTCGCCCTCGAAACCTTTCTCCTTGTAGATCTGCCGGACCTCTTCCCGCTCCCCCTCCGGAACGACCTCGATATGGCGGTATTCGACGGCCTCAAGGTGCTTGACGTCCTCCTGCTCCGCCTTGGTACCCATGTAGTTGCTGGCCGCCATGGAGAATCCGTCCGCGATGAGGTTGGCCAACCCCAACACGAGGATCACCGCCGGCGAAAGCTCGGCGCCCACGACGCCGGAGACGATGGCGAACGTCGTCACGGAGCCGTCGATGCCGCCGTAGATCCAATCCCGGACGTAGCTGTGGCGCGGTCCGGCGGCAAGCCGTTTCCCGATCGACTCCGCCGAATGCTCGTGCTCCATCCTCACGCGCCACAGTCCCTCTGCAATGTCACCCGCACTGCCTCGAAGGAAACCCGGACCCCGGTGGTCCCCAGCCCGATACGGGTGGGGCCGTCCGAGACCTTCAGAGTACCCAAGGCGTGACCTTCCCAGGCGATATCCATCCGGGTTCCATTCTTACGAAAACGGAATTGCTGATCAATGAAGGGATCGAAGTCGGAGGGGAGCGGCATAATCTGCTCTCCGCTGCGCAATACCCATCTTTCTCCAAACCTTTGCAAGGCCACTAGCGGACCGCCCCCAGCATCCGCGACCGCGGGGTAGATCACCCAGCCCGCGGTCCCATCCTCCTCCATCCGGGCATTGACCACCAGCTCATAATTATCGAAGACCGGACCGCGCTCAAGCGTAGAAGCCGCCGCGGGAGAGATCAGGCGCCCTCCCTCCACGCGCCATCCGGCATCCGCTGGCTGCCATCCCTCTCCGTCCTCCAGGAACAGATCCTCCCAGCCAACCGTCACGGCAAAGCCCGAGAACTCGGCGGCGAGAGACTCGGCGCGGAGCGCAAGGGCGGTCACGAGTCCGGTCAGTCTCCCCCGCCAGCGCATGGCGACGTCGTCCACCGCGAGGCTCACTCGCGGGCCGTCCACCTCCAGACGGAGGAGATGGAAGGCTTGGGGCTCGAAGCCGGACGGCAGCGCGACCTCCTCTTCTCTGTCGTTGCGGATCACCCGGACCGTCTCAGCGCCCAGAAGGACGCGCAGCCGCTCTTCTCCACTACCGTACAGCGCCAGCCCGACGCCGGAATCGGGACCCGGGACCTCTTGGGCGCGGACGCTCACCTCGCAGAGGAACGAGGACGAGCCCGTATCGAGAGTATCTCCTTCGTCCAAGGAGCCGGCGAACGTGGGGAGCGGCAGCGGCCGGGGCTCGGTGCTGGGGCCGAGCACCAGCATCCTTTCACCCGCCCAGTCGAGCGGATCGATCGCCATCACCCGCGCGCTCGGTACGCCGCCTTCAAAAGTCCACCGGTGATAGACGCAGAAGAGCTGCCGGTTGTCCGGCCCGCGCACCACCGAGTTGTGCCCAGGGCCGATGACCTCGCCACCGGTGCGCAGGATCGGCCGAGCGGCCTGCTCCCACTCCTCGGGATGATCGGGATGCGGGCTGACGGCGAAGCTCACGCCGTAGGTCGGGTTCTGCCAGTTGCCGCCGCTGAACATCTGGTAATAGCGGCCCTTCCGTTCGAGGACGAACGAGCCCTCGACGGTGTGCCAGCGCACGTGCCCCTTCTCCGGCCGGTTCGGGTGGTAGACGTGCCAATCGTGCCGGGCTCTCGTCACCGGACGCGGCTCCCCCTCCAGGGTGAACGGGTCGAGCATGCGGTCGGCCACGGTACCGGTGCCGATGTGGGTGTGCTCGAGGAAGTCGGTGGCGTAGAAGAGATACCGGACGCCCGAAGCATCGGCGAAGACGTGGGCGTCGATGGCGAAGGGCTCGCGGGTCAGCCGGCGCCCGCTGTCCTCGAAAGGCCCGGCAGGCCGGGCGGCGACCGCCACCCGGATCTCCATGGTCTCTTCGTTGCCGACGCTGTAGTAAAGGTAGAACAGGCCGTTGTCGTAGGTGACCTCGGGCGCCCAGTAGCACGGAAAGCCGCCCGGCAGGGGCTCCATCGCTCCCGCGAGCGGCTCCCAATGCGCCAGGTCGCGCGAGTGGAGCACCCCGAAGCAGCGGCCGTCGTGCCAGAAACCTGTGCCGTATGCCCAGTACTCGCCCCGGAACTTGAGGACGAAGGGGTCCGGGAACGAATGCGGGTAGACCGGGTTGGTATAGACGGAGCCCGAGGTCACGCTTCAACCATCTCGGCCAGCTCGGAGCCGCTCGGCGTCTGGACCAGCGGGCCGATCGCCTCCTCCGGGTTCCGCACATAGCCCTGGAACTGCTCGACGAGCGGCGTCGGCTCCCAGCGCCGGTCAGAGCCCTCGGGGGCCAGGGTGTAGAGCCCGAGGTCCAGCCGGTAGTGGTCGACCGTCTGCTTGCCGAAGCGGTACCGCCAGTCGATCATCGTAAACATCGGGAACCAGGTGTAGCCGAGCACCGGAACGCCCTCGCCGCGCAGGCGGCGGATCGCCGCGACCGAGGTCTCCAGCCAGCGCGAGCGCAGGTCCAGGGCGCCGCGGGCGCTGGTCTCGGTGACCATGATCGGCGCGCCGTAGCGCTTCCAGTAGTCCTCGATCAGGGTCACGAACCCGGCGCCGTCCTGCTCGATAGCCTTGTAGGCGATCCGGCCCTTCTTGTCGACCCTGACCTGCTGCGTCGACCATTGCGGGTAGAAGTTCATGCCGATCACGTCGAGCGGGATGGCGGCCCGCGCAATGGCGGCGAGGTCGTTGGGGCTGGCGCCGTTGCGCAGCAGCCAGGTGAAGAGTGGGTGGTCGGAGGTCAGTTTCCCCGTCAGCAGGTCGTAGCCGAGGAAGCCCCGACGCTGGTCTTCGATCGCCAGCACCTCCAGGTCGGCGCGGGCCGCCCGGTTGAGGCCGGTCGCCTCGACGTGGACCATGAGCGCCCCGGGATCGACCTCCTTGATGGCTTCGACCGTGCGCAGGATGCCCTGGACGAGCTGCAGCATGATCCGGATGTAGCCGGCGTCGCCGCGCAGGTAGGGCGGCCAGAGGCCGCGCTTGCCGCAGAACAGGGCGTTGACGATCGGCTCGTTGAGCGGCGTGTACCAGCGCACCCTGCCGGCGTAGCGCTCCGCGAAGGCGCGGGCGTAAGCGGCGACCGCGCGCGGGTAGTCGTCGCTCGCGAACTCGCGGCGCAGCCAGAAGGGGCAGCCGTAGTGCATCAGGTCGATGATCGGGGTGATCCCCAGCTCCTCGACCATGTAGGGCACGACCTGGTCGGTCCAGCTCCAGTCGAGCTCGCCGGGCAGCGGCTCGACGCGGTACCAGGGGACTCCCCACCGCAGAGCCTGAACACCCAGGTCGCGCGCCAGATCGAGGTCTTCGCGCCAGTGCTCGTAGTGCCCCATGAGCTGGTACTCGTCGAGCGCCCGGTGGCCGGGGCGGGTCTGGGGGACGAACGTATCTTCAATGCCGCTGGCCCAGACAAAGTCTTCAGGCCGCGACCCGGGAAGCAGGGGATGCGACATCAACAACTCCTCTTATACGGTGGCGGCAAGGGTACCACGACCGGAAGCCGCTCCCGCCTCGCTAAAACAAGCCCGGCGGAAGGGATCTGCCCGCCCGCGCAGAGTCCCGGCTCAACAGCTTTTTCGAGTGGGCCGTTGTCGGAGGCTCTGCTATCCTAGAGGTATGCTGCATGCTGCGACGCACGAGCCGATTCCCCTCTCTAAGGATGCCGACGGGGTGATCCGCGTTGCGGAAACCCGAGTCACACTCGAGTCGGTCGTCGACCTCTTCAATACGGGCGCCAGCCCTGAGGAGATCGCCCAGGACTTCCCCGTCCTCCAACTCGACGCTGTTTACGCGGTGATCACCTACTACCTCCGGCACAGGAAAGAGGTCGACGCTTACCTGAAGCAGCGAAGCGACCTCGCCGATAGCACCCGCGCAAAGATCGAAGCGCAAATGCCCCAGACCGGGCTCCGCGACCGCCTCCTTTCGCGCCTCGGGCGCTGAGCCCCTCTCCCTGTGCTGCATCTCCTGGCAGACGAGAATTTCAATGGCCGAATTCTGAGAGCCCTCCAGAGGCTCATTCCTGATCTCGACATCATTCGGGTGCAGGATACTCGGCTCTCTGGCTCCGATGACCGGAACCTCCTTGCCTGGGCTGCCGAGCAGAACCGGATTCTCCTGACCCACGATGTAGCAACCCTGGTCGGATATGCCTTCGAGCGAGTCGGTAGAGATCAGGCAATGCCAGGAGTTATTGCGGTGCGGACCGACAGCGGCTCTATCGGTCGCGTGATCGAGGATCTGGAACTGATTCTACTGGCGAGCAAACCCGAGGAACTGAACGGCCGAATCCTCTTCGTGCCTCTTTGAGCTCTGCCTCGCTCATCGCTTTTTCTCGGGCGGTGGACGATGCGCCTCGTTGGAGCTCTGCTGATCTGCCTTCAGCCCATCCCCGTGCTCGGCGCCTTCACCCTGCCGGCCATGTGCCTGCTCAACTTCTTGCTCTACCGGCGGCTTCTCCGTCGCCAGGGCAGGGTCTTCCCGCTACCGGGGGCGGTGGAAGCGTAGGAGCCAGCTCCAGTCGAATCGGGTGTCGGTGCTGTCGTTCATTTCAAGCCTCCCATCCTCTATCTACCGCCCATTGATCTTGAACGTATCCATATACCGCCCAAGCCCCGCGACATCCTGCTCCGGCGAGGCGAGCGCCACATAGCCGTCCGGTCGAATGAGATAGAGCGCGTTTTCAGCCATCCCCGCCGCCTTGGGTCCCTCTCCCCACGGAAACTCGACCAGCCGCAGGCCGCGCGCCGCCGCGGCCTCCCGGAGCGGCTCACCGGCCGTGCCGTAGACGTGGACCTGCCAATCGAGGGACGCGAGCGGCTCGAAGTTGTTCAGGCCCTCAACCCATGGCAGCCGCTCGCCTGCCGAAATCTCCCCGGCGCTCCCCTCGCTCAGCGGGCTCTCCCGGTAATTGATCCGCGTCTGCGACAGGACGCGGAACGCGGCCTTCCGGACTCGCGAGAAGCCGAGCGCGAAGGGCACGAGGTGCGGCACCAGGAGCGTTCGGATGAGGTGCCCGCCCGGAAGCCCGCCCACGATCCCAGTGAACGCGCGGTCGGTCGTCGCCACGAGCGTGCGCGCGAACGGGATGCGCTCGGGCTCGTAGGTGTCGAGGATCGCGGCGTCCGCCTTGCCCCGAAGCACGGCCGCGAGCTTCCACCCGAGATTCACGGCGTCCCCCACGCCCGTGTTCATCCCCTGCCCGCCGGCCGGGCTGTGGATGTGGCCGGCGTCCCCGGCAAGGAAGGCCCGCCCCTGCCGGAAGCGATCGGCGACCCGGTGGTGCACGTAATAGGTGGAGAACCAGTTCACGCGCTCGACCGAGACCCCGCCCAGATCCTCGGCGACCGGGCGCACGTCGTCGAAGCCGATCTCCGGGCGGTCCCGCACCTCCTCCGGGACGATACCGACGAGCCGGCTCGTCCCCGAGCTGCGCACCGGCAGCACGAGGAGAAAACCCGACTCCCCGAGGCAGACGTTGAGGTCGCCGTTCGCGGCGCCGCCCGTGGCCTCCACGTCCGCGACGAAAAAGATGTCGTCATACGTGCCGCCGGGGAAGCCGATGCCGAGCCCCTTGCGCACCGCGCTGCTCGCGCCGTCGCAGCCGCAGAGATAGGCGAACCGGGCCGTCTCACTGCCGTCGCCGCGCCGGAGCACCGCCCGTACCGCGCCGCCGTCGTCCTCGAAGGAGACGAGCTCGGTGCCCCACTCGACCTCGACGCCCGCGTCCTTCAGACGCGCAACGAGGAGGCGCTCGTGGTCGTCCTGCGGAAAGCTGAGGACGAAGGGGAACGGGCTCAGACCCTCGCCGATGTCGCCGAGCTCGAACCTCGCCACGTCCCGTCCTCCCTCCCGCAGGTGGACGGTGTCCACCTTGATCCCCTTCGCGACAGCCTCGTCGGCGAACCCGAGCTGGCGGTAGAGCTCGAGCGTCCGGGCATGCACGGCGATGGCGCGCGACGCCTCACCCGGCCCCGCGTGCTTGTCCACGATGCGCGGTCTGACGCCGCTACGGGCGAGAACGAGAGCGAGGACCAGACCCGTAGGGCCGGCCCCGACGATCAGCACCTGGATTTCGTCCATTGCGTCTCCTTGGAATCTTCTGAGCACAGGCAGATTATCCCTTGAGGGTCTTCTCGGCAAAAAACCTGTCTCAGCTTCTCGTCCCGGTCGCTTCCGGGGGAAGCAGGCAAAGCTTGTGTCTCATTCAGGGCTTGCGTTCCAAGTTTGTGTTTCACTGAGAGGCGGATATGGAAGGCTGCCGAGAAGATCCGCACGGCCGGTGGGCGTCTCCCGGAGCCCCCACCGCTCCTCTGGACAATCCGCGCCGCGGCCTGGACCGTCGGCAGCCTGGTACGGACGGTTGCGAGACAGATCGCCGTCCCCGGGATCTCGGGGGGGATGGTTCGCCCCGAGGTCCCCACCCGCCGCCACTCGGGTAGGACGGTTCGCCCCGCCGTCCCGACCCTCCGCAACATGGGG
>JBKKAU010000495.1:0-1336 GCA_046714475.1 Thermoanaerobaculia bacterium | reverse complement strand
GGGTGAGGCGGTAGCCGGCGGTCAGACCGGCGATCCCGGCGCCGACGATCAGCACCTCGCCGGCGGACGCAGCCTTGGAGGAGGCGGACGGCGCGGGTTTGTCGAACCGCCCGCAGCCGGCCGCAAGGCCGGCGGCGGTCGCCGCCGTGGCGCCGAGGAAGTAGCGCCGGGAGATCTTGGGGGAGTCGCGCCAGCGGTCGACGACCTCGTCGGCCGGCATCCCGGTGCGGAGCGAGACCTGCGCCAGCCGGAGCGAACGGCGGATGAGACGGAACAGGGGGGTTCGCGACATTCCAGACCTCCGAGGAAGAGCTCGTTTCGGATACGACCGACAGGGACAATCTATCCGGCTGGTGGGCGGGCTTTCAAGCCAGCGCGCGGACGCGCTCCCAAAGAAGCGGATAGAATCGCCCGGTGGCCTTCCTCGATCGCTACCCCGTGCTCAAGAAAGCGGTCGCCAACCAGTACCAGGCGATCCTGCTGGGCGGCGCCGCCGCCTTCTCGGCGCTGACGCTCTCGCCGCTGCCGCTCGTGATCCTGGCCGGCATGGAGCTGATGGCCATGCCGTTCCTCCTCGAACGTCTGAAGCGCCGGATCGAGATCGAGAAGAAGCACGCCGAGCGCCAGCACCAGGCGCTGTCGCAGGAACAGCGTTTCGACGGCCTGTCGCCCGCGGCCAAGACCCGTTTCTCCCGCCTGCGCCAGCTCTGCGACCGGATCCAGGCCAACTACCGGGGTCTCTCCCAGGCGAGCCAGAACATCGTCGCCGACCAGGAGTCGAAGTTCGACGTCATCCTGGCCTCCTGCCTCCACCGGCTCTGGCTGGTCCAGAAGTATGACGAGATGATCGGCGCCTTCAGTGAAAACCAGGCGCGCGGCGAGATCACCAAGGTCAAGGAGGCGCTCGCCGCGTCCGGCCTCGATCCGCGGGTGCGCGACGCCCTCGAGAAGAACCTGCAGATCCGCGAGCGGCTCTTCCAGAGCGTCCGCGAGAACGTCGCCAGCCGCATCGCCCTCCTCGCCGAGCTGGACTCCCTGGAGACCCTCCTCCAGCTCCTGCTCCAGAAGTCGGTCGCCGCCACGGACGCCCTGGCCTTCTCGTCCGAGATCGACGACGTGCTGTCCCAGGCCGAAGCCGACGCCGCGAGCATCCGCGAGATGGAGCAGATGCTGGGAGCCGTGCCGGAGTTGGGGGAGCAGGACGCCCTCTCGCAGAGGATCAAGCAGGCTTTGCCGTTGCCGACGGTGCCGCCGCCACCCCCGCCCCCGGCATCCTCCTCATCGCGCAAAAAAGAAGGCCGGAGGTTCTAAGAGCACCTATCAACCTCTATGTAGG
>JBKKAU010000494.1:0-3553 GCA_046714475.1 Thermoanaerobaculia bacterium | reverse complement strand
GGCCGGTGCTGGCCGGCCGCAACGCCGAGGCGGTCGGCGCGCTCGCCCGCGAGCTCGGCCTCGACTACCGCGCCTTTCCGCTGGACGACCCGGCGGCGATCGCGGCGGCCCTCGCCGGACCGCCCGGGCTCGCCGCCGTCCTCCACTGCGCCGGCCCCTTCGTGCGCACCAGCGCGCCCATGGTCCGCGCCTGCCTCGCCGCCGGCGCTCATTATCTGGACATCACAGGCGAGATCGCCGTCTTCGAGAAGGTGCTCGCCCAGGGGGACGCGGCCCGCCAGGCCGGGGTCGCCCTGCTGCCCGGCGTCGGCTTCGACGTGGTGCCGAGCGACTGCCTTGCCGCGCAGCTCGCGGCGGCGCTGCCGGACGCCACCGAGCTCACCCTGGCCTTCCATACGGACCGCGGCACGGTCAGCCGCGGCACGCTCAAGACCATGATCGAAAGCCTGCCGCATACCGGGGCGGTGCGCCGCGACGGCAGGATCGTGCCGGTGCCAGTCGCCTGGGACGCGCGAGAGATCGACTTCGGGCGGGGCGGCCGGCGCTGGGCCATGACGATCCCCTGGGGGGACGTCTCGACCGCGTACCACAGCACCGGCATCCCGAACATCCGCGTCTACAGCGGCACGCCGCCGCGCGCGATCCGCCGTCTGCGCCGTCTTCGCTGGGCGGCGCCGCTGCTGCCGCTCGCCGGCTGGCCGCCGCTCAAGCGCTTCCTCCAGCGTCAGGTCGAGCGCCGCGTCACCGGACCCACGCCGGAGGTGCGCTCGACGGCCCGGGTCTATCTCTGGGGCGAGGCGAGGAACGCCGCCGGCCGCTCGGTGACGGCCCGGCTGGAGACCCCGGAGGCCTACGCTTTCACCGCCGTCTCGGCGGTCGAGGCCGCGGTGCGCGCCGCCGGGGGGCGGGTCGAGCCGGGCGCCTGGACCCCCTCGCGCGCCTTCGGCAAGGAGTTCGTGACCGAGCTGCCAGGCGCGGTCCTGGAGGTGCGCGGATGATCGACCTCTGGTACAAGGGCGCCGTCGTCTACTCGCTCGACGTCGACAGCTTCCAGGACTCCAACGGCGATGGCATCGGCGACTTCCGGGGGCTCTCCCAACGGCTCGACTACCTGGCGAGCCTGGGCGTCACCTGCCTCTGGCTGCTCCCCTTCTACCCGACGCCCAACCGCGACAACGGTTACGACGTCATGGATTACTACGGCGTCGACCCGCGCCTCGGCACGCTCGGCGACTTCGTCGAGCTGATGCACCGGGCGCGCGGGCGGGGCATCCGGGTGCTCGTCGACCTGGTGGTCAACCACACCTCCGACCAGCACCCCTGGTTCCAGTCGGCGCGCGCGGATCCGGAGTCCCCCTACCGCGACTACTACGTCTGGTCGAAGACGCTGCCGCGGAACTGGAACCAGGGGATGGTGTTCCCCGGCTACCAGGACTCGATCTGGACCTGGGACGAGGTCGCCGGCGCTTACTACCTCCACCGCTTCTATGCCCATCAGCCGGACCTGAACATCGCCAACCCGGCGGTGCGCGAGGAGATCTGCCGCATCATGGGCTTCTGGCTGGAGCTGGGGGTCTCGGGCTTCCGGCTGGACGCGGCCCCCTTCCTGATCGAGATGAAGGGGAGCCCGGAGCCGGGCGAGGACCAGTACGCCTACCTGCGCGAGTTCCGCGACTTCCTCTCGTGGCGGCGCGGCGACGCCATCCTGCTCGCCGAAGCCAACGTCTCGCGCGAAAAGGTCTCCCAGTACTTCGGCGACGACGCCCGGCTCCACATGCTGTTCGCCTTCCTGGTGAACCAGTACCTGTTCCTGGCGCTCGCCCGCCAGGTGGCGGCGCCGCTCGCCCAGGGGCTGCGGATGCTTCCCGTCCCGCCAATGACCGGGCAGTGGGCGAACTTCCTGCGCAACCACGACGAGCTGGACCTCGGCCGCCTCTCCGAGGAGGACCGGCGCAAGGTCTTCGAGGAATTCGGCCCCGAGCCGCGGATGCAGCTCTACGACCGCGGCCTGCGGCGGCGCCTGCCGCCGATGCTCGGCGGCGACCGGCGGCGCATCGAGATGGCCTACAGCCTGATGTTCAGCCTGCCGGGCACGCCGGTGCTGCGCTACGGTGTGGAGATCGGCATGGGGGAGGACCTGTCGCTGCCCGAGCGGGAGAGCGTCCGTACGGCCATGCAGTGGTCGGACGAGCCGAACGCCGGCTTCTCGACGGCGCCGGCCGGCCGGCTGGGGCGCACCGTGGTCTCCGATGGCGACTTCGGCTACGAGCGGGTCAACGTCGCCGCCCACCAGCGCGACCCGAAGTCGCTGCTCCACTGGATGGAGCGGCTCGTCCGCGCCCGCAAGCAGTGCCCGGAGATCGGCTGGGGGAGCTGGGAGGCCCTGGAGACCGGCGACCCGGCGGTCTTCGCCCTGCGCTCGACCTGGGAGGGGAGCTCGGTCATCACGGTCCACAACCTCGCCGACCGCGACGCCGCCGTCCGGCTCTCGCTGGACGGCCACCTGTCCCTCTACGAGCTGCTGGGAGACCGGCCCTACGAGGTCGTCGACAGCTCCCAGGAGATCAAGCTCGAGCCCTACGGCTACCGCTGGTTCCGCCTCGGCGGCTCGCGGTCGTACGTGGTGTAGCCGGCGGAGCGGGCGCGATTAATCGCGCCCCTACATAGTCAGGCAAGGCGGGTGTAGGGGCGCCATTCATGGCGCCCTCTTCTATAGCCCGATCTCGAACGCCAGGTTGAGCAGCGTCTGCTGCTCGAGGGCGTGCGCCTTGGCCGAACCGGTCGCCGGGCTGCCGCTGGCGGAGCGCTTGACCGTCCGGATCGGCCGCCCCGCGAGCCGCTCAATGCGCGGCTGGACGAAGAACAGCGCGCCCATGTTGGCCGGCTCCTCCTGTACCCAGACCAGGTCGCGCACCTTCGGGTGGCGCGCCAGCTCGGCCTCCACCTCCTCCTTGGGGAAAGGATAGAGCTGGTCGAGGAAGACGACGGCGGTCGCGGCGTCCTTCCTGCGGTCGCGCTCGCGGCGCAGCTCGTGGCCGATCTTGCCGGTGCAGAAGATCACCCGCTGCGCGCCTTCGGACACCTGGGGGTCGGAGATGACGTTCAGGAAGCGCTCGCGGGCGAAGTCGGCGAGCGGCGAGGAGGACTCCTTCTGGCGCAGCATGCTCTTGGGGGTCATCACCACCAGGGGCTTGCGCCAGGGCCGCAACGCCTGCCGGCGCAGCAGGTGGAAGTACTGGGCCGCCGTCGAGGGCTGGCAGACCTGGATGTTGTCCTCGCCGCAGAGCTGAAGGTAGCGCTCGATGCGGGCGCTGGAGTGCTCCGGCCCCTGCCCCTCGTAGCCGTGCGGGAGGAGGAGGACCAGCCCCGAGGTCTGCCCCCACTTCTGGAAGCTGGCGGCCAGGTACTGGTCGATCATCACCTGCGCGCCGTTGGCGAAGTCGCCGAACTGCGCCTCCCAGAGCACCAGCGCATTCGGTTCGGCGAGGCTGTAGCCGTACTCGTAGCCGAGCACGGCGTAATCCGACAGCATCGAGTCGACGACCTCGTAGAC
>JBKKAU010000493.1:0-19798 GCA_046714475.1 Thermoanaerobaculia bacterium | reverse complement strand
GGGGGCCCCGCGCGGGGGGGGGCGGCCCCCCACCACCACGAGGGGTATAACGTAAACGGCCGGCGTCGCCGCCGGCCGTTCAGGGGATCGAGCCAAGGCAGGAGCCGGCTTATCGGCCGCTACGGGTGCCGCCGCCGTTCAGGATGCGGTTGAGCGTGGTCTCGGGGGAGTTCCAGTCGTTGTTCAGGATCCGACCGACCTCCTTGCCGTTGACGTAGACGATGCCGGTGGGTACGGCGTCCACCTTGAGCCGCTTGACTTCGGGCTCCTCGAGGGCGCGGTCGAGACCGACGTACTCGAACTGGATCTTGGAGCCCTTGAGCTCGTCCTCGATACGGAGCATGTAGGGCACGTGGCGCTTGCAGTGCGGGCACCAGGAGCCGAAGAAGATCCGCACCTTGACCGGCTTGGCGCTCTTCTTGAGGTTGGCGATCATCTGCCGGTTGGGCGCGTAGCCCTGGGCGCTGCGGACATACTCGGGGCTGTAGGACTTGAGGTCGGCGTTGCGCTTGACGCCGAGGAGCGGCGGCCGCGCCTTGAGCGAGACCTTGCGGCCTTCGACCGTGAAGTTCACGTCCGCGCCCTGGACCTGGAACTGGCCCTGCATCTCGAGCTGCGCATCGGCGAGCAGGTCGACCGAGCCGTCCTTCTGCTTGGCGACCTTCATGATGTGGACGGTTTCGACCGTGCGGGCGCGCGGGGTGATCAGCACCGGCGCGGGCAACGACGAGGTCATGATCAGGTAGGCGGGGACGCTCTCGCTCAGGTAGACCTCGGCCGCCGGCACGTGCTTGTCGTTGACGAAGATCACGAAGTCGCCGGTGCGCTGGAAGCCGCGCAGCACGGAGTCGGACGGGGCGCCCTGGGCCACCACGACGGAGGCCACGGCCGAGACCGCGAGCAGCAGGCAGAGGACCGCGCCCGACCGGCGGAGGGAGGAGCTATTGTGATTCATGTCGATGACCTCTTCTCGGATCTTGAAAGGTTCAAGCCGGCGATGGCGCAGTCCTCGCGGGCGTGCGCTCGCCGGCGGCGTTCTGTGAGAGGGGTGGCAGCCCGGGGAACGTTTGGGTCACTGTCCCGTCCCGGACCACGAAGGCGCGTGGCAGGCGCCGGTAGAGCGGCCGGAGCAGCGGCGCGGGGGCTTCGACCACGTCGAAGACCGGTCCCCACTCCCAGAAGAACGCCCGGTGCTGCTCGGGGAGGGACGGGGAGAGCACCGACAGCGGCGGGTTGCCCGAGCGGCGGGTGTACTCGTTCATCGCGTCCACGGCCTCGGTGAACGCCGGGTCGTCCAGGTTCGCCAGCACCACCAGGTGCTCGCCCTGGGCGAGGTCGGGAGCGACGGTGTCGAGGCAGACCCGGGCGCTCTGCTCGCCGCCGCCGGCGCAGAGGTCGGCCACCTTGACGTCAGGCTTCAGCCGCGTCGCCAAGTCGTCGAGCGGCAGGCCCGGGGCCTTCCAGGCAAACAGCGTCACGCCGATGGTCGCGACGGCGACCACCGCGGTCCGCATCGGCGGGACGAGCCGGCCTCGCCGGTCCCGCCCGACGAAGGCCAGGGCGAGCGGCGGCACCAGCATTAGGAGGTCCTGCCAGAAGGCCTCGGCCGGCGTGCGTTGGACCAGGTTGCCGAAGCAGCCGCAGGAGGCGGCCTCCTTGTCGAGCAACCCCTGGGAGTCGAGCCAGTAGGTGCGGCCGGTCAGGAACAGGAAGAAGGCGACGAGCAGGGTCGCCGGCACCAGCACCCAGGTCCGGCGCAGGCCCAGCAGCAGGGCGAAGCCCAGGGCGGCCTCCAGCGCCAGGGCGATCAGGGCGACCGCTTGCGCCGGCAGCAGGAAGTCCAGGTTCTCGGTGTGGATCTGTTCGGCGAAGGCGAGCGGATCGAGGGCCTTGGCCCAGACCGCCACCAGCATCACCAAGCCAAGGAAGGCGCCGGCCACCGTCCCGATCAGCCAGAAACGGGGACGTTCCGCCGAAGAGCGGGTCGTGGCGGTGCTCGCGGAATCCATGGCTATCGTCGACATCGGCATCCGTTCCTGGGCAACGATTCATCCTAGCGGCGCGGTTCCGCCGCCGCAACCCGGAAGAGTGAGTCCCCTCCCAGAGAACGGCGGCCGGGGCGGAAAAATTCGCGGTCGATCGGGTTCCATCCACTGCACCCGCCCGGGCGCAATGAATTGCGCCCCTACACCCCTGGCGCGGGGACCTATAGGGGCGCGATTCATCGCGCCCTGCTCTCATCTCACCGCCAGCGCCGGCTCCTCGGCCCAGCGCAGGTGGCGCCGGAGCTCGTCCGCGGTCGGGCTCTCGATCCGCTCCAGGAACGGCTCCAGGGGACCGGAGTAGAGGACCTCGCCGCCGTGGACGCCGCCGCCGGGGCCCATGTCGACGATCCAGTCGGCGCGGGCGATCAGGTCGGGGCTGTGCTCGACCACCACGACGCCGTCGCCGCGCTGCACCAGCCGGCGCAGGGTGTGGTAGAGCAGGTCGATGTCGGCGAGGTGGAGGCCGGTGGTCGGCTCGTCGAACAGGAAGAGCCGGACGCCGTCCGAGTCCGGCCGGTCGAGGAAGCTGGCGAGCTTCAGGCGCTGCGCCTCGCCGCCGGAGAGCGTCGAGGTCGACTGGCCGAGCCGCAGATAGCTCAAGCCGACGTCGGCGAGCACCTGGAGCCGGCGGCAGAGCCGCTTCTGGTCGGCGAAGAACTCCAGCGCCGCCTCGACCGTCAGCTCCAGCGCCTCGGAGATGTTGCGGCCCTTCCAGCGCACCGCCAGCACCTCGGGCTGGAAGCGCCGGCCCTGGCAGGTCTCGCAGGGGACGGTCACTGGCGCCATGAACTGCATGTCGACCTCGGTCACCCCGGTCCCTTCGCAGGTCGGGCAGCGCCCGCGGTCGATGTTGAACGAGAAATGCGCCGGGGTGATCCCCCGCGTCCGCGCATCGGCGCTGGAGGCGAAGAGCTTGCGGATCTCGTCGTAGATCTTGAGATAGGTGACCGGGTTCGAGCGGCTGGAGCGCCCGAGCGGCCGCTGGTCGACCAGGGTGACGTCGGTGACCTGCTCGAGACCCAGCAGCGCGTCGCAGTCGCCGGGGTCGACGTCCACCACGCCGCGCGAGCGCTGGTAGGTGCCGTAGACGACGTTCTCGATCAGCGTCGACTTGCCCGAGCCGGAGACGCCGGTGACCGCGACCATGGCGCCGAGCGGGAAGTCGACGTCGACCCTCTTCAAGTTGTGGGCGCGGGCGCCGCGCACCCGGACCTGCGGCAGGGCAGCGATCTCCTCGCCCAGCGTCTCCCACCCCTGCTCGCGGCGGAAGCGGGCGACGTGCCGGCGCGCCGGGGTCGGCGGGCGCTCCCGCAAATAGCGGCCGGTCAGCGACGTCTCGCTCGCCAGGATGACCTCGATCGGGCCTTCGGCGACCACCTGCCCGCCGTGCTCGCCGGCCGCCGGCCCGAGATCGATGACGTGGTCGGCGCCGCGGATCAGCGTGCGGTCGTGCTCCACGACCAGCACCGTGTTGCCGCGCGCCGCGAGGTCGCGCAGCAGCGACAGCAGGCGGTCGCTGTCCTGCGGATGGAGGCCGATCGTCGGCTCGTCGAGGACGTAGAGGGTGCTGGTGAGGCCGGATCCCAGGGCGGCGGCGAGGTGGATGCGTTGCGTCTCGCCGCCCGAGAGCGTCCGCGCCTGGCGGTCCAGCGTCAGGTAATCGAGACCCACCCGGTGGAGGACCTCGACGCGCTCGGTCAGCTCTTCCATCAGATGTCCGGCGACCTCGCGCTGCCGCGGCGTCCACCGCCGCTCCCGCAGCCAGGAGCGGAGCTGCTCGATGCTCATCGCCGTCAGCTCCGGCAGCGACCGGCCTTCGAGCCGCACGGCCACCGCCTCGGGACGGAGGCGCGTCCCCAGACAGTCGGGGCAGAGGGTGTAGGAGCGGTAGCGGGCGAGCAGCACGCGGACGTGGACCTTGTAGGTCCGCCCCTCCAGCCATTTGAAGAACTCGACCAGGTTGGTGTGCTTCCCCTTGCCGCTCCAGACCCACTCCCGCGCCTCGGGCGGCAGGTCGGCCCAGGCGACGTCGAGCGGGATGCCCTGCTTGCGGCAGGCCTTGAGCAGGCCGTCGTAGAGCTCCTCGTACGCCGGGGTGTTCCAGGGCGCGATGGGACGCTCGGACAGAGTGCGCCGCGGGTCGGGGACGACGCGATCGCGGTCGATGCCGATCACCCGGCCGAAGCCCTGGCAGGTGGGGCAGGCGCCGAGCGGCGAGTTGAACGAGAAGAGCGGCGGCGTCGGCCGGCGCACCGTCTCGCCGCAGATCGCGCAGGAGATCTCGCGGCTGTAGTAGCGCACCCCTTCGGGGCCGCGCGCCTCGACCCGGCCGCCTGCCATCCGCCAGGCCTGCTCGAGGGTGTCGACGACGCGGGCGACGGCGTCGGGCTTGGCGCTGAAGCGGCCGAGCACCAAGGGGAGCGGATCGCGTTTCGCCGGCCATTTTTCCCCCGGCTCCATGCGCGCCACCTCCTCGCCCTCGAGCCGGCGCTGGAAGCCCTGCCGGATCAGCTCGCCGAGCGCCTCGTCGGCGCCGCGCTTGGGCCGCGGCAGGCGGACCACCAGGGTGAACGTCCCGCCCACGGCGCCGGCGAGAAGCTCGGCCGCCGCCTCCTCGGGAGTGAAGGCGCGCACCGGCCCGTGGCCGCGCGGGCAGCCGACTTCGCCCAGGTGGGTGTAGACGAGGCGCAGAACGTCGTAGATCTCGGTGATCGTGCCGACCGTGGAGCGGGCGTTGCGGACGGCGTTCTTGGCTTCGAGCGCCACCGCCGGCAGGATGTTGTGGATGGCGTCGACCGGCGGCCGTTCCATCTGGTCGAGGAACTGCCGCGCGTAGGTCGACATCGACTCGACGAAGCGGCGCTGCCCCTCGGCGTAGATGGTGTCGAAGGCGAGCGACGACTTGCCGGCGCCCGACGGGCCGGTGACCACGGTCACGGCGCGGTGCGGCACGCGGCAGAACACACCTTTGAGGTTGTGCGTACGCGCGCGCTCGACCAGGATGGAGGACGTCTTGGACATCAGGGTTTTGCTCGTCCCCCCCGAAGGGAGGCGAAGCATCCCATCATATCGCGGCGGCGGGGGCGCAAATTCCCGAAGGAGGGAACGAGACCCGTCCGTGGTCTAGACTGTTGGCCCTGATGAGACCGGTTGCGCGACTTGCGGGCGGGCTGCTCCTGGCGCTCCTGGCGTCGGTGTCGCTGCTGGGGCTGGCCGAGGCGGGGCTGCGGGTGGCGGGCCGGCTGGGCGGCGGCGCCTGGCCGCGGACGCGGACCGCTGAGTTCTACGACCAGATCCTGTTGCTGCGGCGGATCTGCCGCGACCATCCTTATCTGAACACCAGCCCGCGCGAGGGCGCGACCGCAGTCGTCTTCGGCAAGAGCGCGGCCATCAACCGTCTGGGCTACCGCTCGCCGGAGCGGCCGAAAGCGAAGCCTCCGGGCGTCCGGCGGGTGCTCGCGGCGGGCGGCTCGACCACCTTCGACGTGCTGGCCGACGACAACGGCGCCACCTGGCCGAACCGGCTGGAGGAGCGGCTGCGCGGATCACGGCCGGTCGAAGTCTGGAACGCCGGCTTCCCCGGCTGGACCACGCTGGAGAGCCTGATCTCGCTGGCCATCCGCGACCTGGACCTGGCACCCGACGTCGTTCTTCTCTATCACGGGGTGAACGACCTCCAGCCGGCCTCGCACGAGCCGTACGACCCTCAGTACGAGCGGGGGCACGCCGGCATCAGCCGCAAGGCGTTGGGGCTCGACCTGCCACTGCCGTCCAGGCTCGACCGGTCGCTGCTGGTGGAGAGGCTGCGCGACCTGGCGAGGGGACCGTCCGACCCCTGGCAGGCGCTGACCGCGACGGGGAGCGGCCGGCGCCGGGACCGCATCGGCGAGGCGGGCATCGCGACCTTCGAGCGCAACGTCCGCTCATTCGCGGTGCTCGCCCGGTCGCGCGGCGCGGCGGTCGTGCTGATGACCCAACCGATCCGCGTCCGCGCGGCGCACCGCGAGGCCGACCTCGGGTACCTCGCCGGCTGGTACCCGGAGTTGGAGCCCGCCGCAGCGCCGCGCGAGATCGAGCGTCTCAACGAAGTGCTGCGCCGTCTCGCGGCCGAAGGAGCGGGAGAGCTGGCGGACGTGGCGCGCGACATCCCCTGGACCGACGAGGACTTCGGCGATCCGCTCCACTACGCCGCTCCCGGCCGCGCCAAGCTGGTCGACTACCTGGCGCCGAGGATTCCTTGAGGCAGGGCGCCATGAATGGCGCCCCTACACTGTTCCCCGCGACGCCTTGTAGGGGCGCGATTCATCGCGTCCTCCTCCTGGCGGATTCACGAGATCGCCTTTAAGGGGAGGGCGGTCTCCGCCTCTCTTCTACCGGATCTTTCTCTTTGTCCTGGTCGCGGAAGACCTTGCGCAGCCAGCGCCGGAAGGGATGGGCCTTTCCTGGGGCCTGCCCGGTCGCCTCTTCCACCGCCTCCTCCACGGCTTCGGCGGCCTCTTCGGCTCCGGCCTCGATCTCACCCTCCACGTCGCCAGCGTCCGCGAGGACCTGGGGCTCGTAGAAGGTGTGGCGCGTGCAAGGCTCGGTGGGAGCCTTGGCATCGGGGAAGACCTCGGTGATCCGCCACGGGCAGTACTCGCCGGCGAGCTTGCCGGTCGTGGGGTCGATGGAGACCGCGGTGAGCCCTTTCGGCTGGCGGAAGGTGCGCTGGCCGTCGCGCCGGGAGGTCTGGTCGGTGAAGCGGACCCAGATCGGCAGCGCGGCGCGGGCGCCCGAGAGGCGGGTCACGGAGTTGTCGTCGTAGCCCACCCAGACCACGGTGGCGCGGGAGGGCGAGTAGCCGGCGAACCAGCTGTCGCGCCGCTTGTTGGTGGTGCCGGTCTTGCCGGCGAAGAAGTCGCTGCTCGCCGCGCCGTTCGCCGTGCCGCGCTCGAAGACCCCCTGGAGCAGCGAGGTCACCATGAAGGCCGTCTGCGGTGACATCACCCGCTTCGGCGCGGAGAGGGGCTTCGCCGTCTCGACCGGCTTGCCGTACCGGTCGAGCGCCGCCGCGATGCCGTGCACCGGAGGACGCACGCCTCCCGCGGCGAGGGTGGCGTAGACCGTCGCGAGCTCGACGGGCGTGGCCTCGGAGGCCCCCAGCGCGATCGAGGGGAAGGGATCCCGCCGCGGCGGGATCCCCATGCCGTCGGCCAGCTTCACGATACGCTGGATGCCCACGGACTGGGCGATGCGCGCGGTGGCCGGGTTGTAGCTGCGCTCCAGGGCGGTGCGGACGGTGACCGTGCCGTGGAAGCTGCCGTCGTCGTTCTTGGGGCTCCAGTTCTGGCCCGCCATCGCCCAGGTGAACGGCGAGTCTTCCACGAAGGAGGAAGGGAGGAAGAAGCCGCCTTCGAAAGCCGCGGCGTAGACCACCGGCTTGAAAGCGCTGCCCGGCTGCCTCAGGGCCTGACCGGCGCGGTCGAACTGGCTCTCTTCATAGCTCCGGCCGCCGACGTAGGCGAGGATGCCGCCGGTCGCGGCGTCCACCGAGACCAGGGCGGCCTGGAGCGGCGCGCCTTTCTTCGCCCTCTGATAGCCCCGCTCGGCCGTCTCGACGCCCTGGGTGACGGCCTCCTGGGCGGCCCGCTGGTCGCGCCAGTCCAAGGTCGAGAACAGGACATAGCCGCCGTCGGCGAGGTCGTCGATGCCGAAACGCCTCCGGGCTTCGGCCGCCATGGCGTCGGCGAACCAGGGCGTGCGGCGGCGGACCACCGGCTCGGGGGCGACGCTCAGCGGCGAGCCCAGGACCTGCTCGGCGAGCGCCGGGTCGACCCGCCGCATCTCCACCAAGCGGCGGATCACCCGGTCGCGCCGCTCTTTGGCCTTTTCAGGATGGACGAGCGGCGAGTACTGGGCCGGGGCGCGGATCAGGCCGGCCAGGGTCGCGGCCTCGCCGAGGTCGAGCTCGCTGGCGTCCTTGCTGAAGTAGGCGCGCGCGGCCGCGCCGACCCCCATCAGGTTTACGCCGCCGCTCGCGCCGAGATAGATCTCGTTGAGGTAGGCCTCCAGGATCTCCTCTTTGGTGTAGCGCATCTCCAGCAGCACGGCGAGCACCAGCTCCTGGCCCTTGCGGCCCCAGGTGCGCTCGTGGCTCAGGTAGATGTTCTTGACCAGCTGCTGGGTGAGCGTGCTGCCGCCCTGGCGGATCTCGCCGCCGCGGAAGTTCACCCACATCGCCCGCACCACGCCGGAGACCGAGATCCCCGGGTGACGGAAGAAGTTGGCGTCTTCGGCGGCGAGGACGCACGCGACCAGCTCGTCCGAGGCCTCCCCGGCGGTGACGGGCCGGCGCTCCAGCAGGTCGGAGCCGTGATACGAGGCGAGGAGCGGCGGCTCCAGCGTCACCGACGCGACCGTCCGGCCGTCCAGCTCCAGGCGGCGGATGCGGCCTTCGCGGAAGCTCACCTGGACCACCTGTCCGCCGCCCTGCCCTTCCGGGGTCGGGAAGCTCCGCAGGTGGACCGTGAGGCTGCCCGCGCCGCGCCGGAAGCGCCCGGAAGGGAGCCCGGATCCCTCTTCGGCCTCGCGGTAGCCTTCCGCCTTGAGGTCGGCCATGAGCTGGTCCCGCGAGTAGCGCCGCTCGTCTTCGAGCACGGCCGGCCGGGCATAGAGCCGCGACGGCTGGCGGAACGTGATCTCGTTGAATTGGCCGGTCAGACGCCAGAATGGCCGGAGGATGAACAGGCCGACGAGAACGAGCGTGACGAGGAGGAGCAGGAGAAAGCGCTTGCGGAAGCGCCGCTTGGGCCGTGGCTTGGGCCTCAGATCGATGCGGTGTACGGCCATTCACTCGCCTGGATTGCAAGTCGTGCTCCAGGGGATCTTACAGCGTCTTCCAGGATCGTGACGAAAGAAATAGTCTCCGTCCGCACGAGAGGAATGAGAGATGAAATTTCGATGCCCTTACCTGGGAGGGGACGTAGAATGGACCGAGGAGCGGGAGCGGCATGTGGCCGAGCGGCACCCCGAGCTGCTGCCCGTGCAGCGGGACCGGCTGGCGATCACCCTTGCTGACCCCGACGAGGTGCGGAAGGATGACGACTATCCGGACACCCGGCTCTTTGGCCGCTGGTTCGACGACCTTCTGGAGGGCAAGCACCTGGTAGTCGTCGTAGTGTCCACTCGGGGAGCCGTCCTCCGGCACTGGATCGTCACTGCCTACGTGGCGCGGAGGCTTCCCAAAGGAGATTCGGAATGGAGACGCCCTTGACCTTTGAGTACGACGAGACGGGGGACATCCTTTACATCAGCAAGCTTCCGCCCTATCCAGAGCAGGAGACGGAGCCGCTGGCGTACAACGTCATGGCCCGCCGGAACCCGCGGACCGGAGCGGTCGAGAACCTGGAGATTCTCTTCTTCACCCGCTGGCTGCTGAAAGGATCCGATACCGAGGTTGCAGGGCTGACCGACCTGTTCGCCGAGCCTAGCGCGGCACACGCCTGAGGCGGCGGGGCGGACTACCCCCCGATCTGCATGAAGCTGGCGAGGTTGCCGTAGTTTCCCTGGGCCAGCATGTGTTCGGCGGGCTTGTCCTGGAGGACGCGGAGGATCTCCGCTTCGAGGGCGGCGTCACGGTGCGCCGGGTCGGGTCCCGCGAGCAGGTGCCGCAGGGGGTGGGAGCGGTCTGCGAACAGGCAGAGCCGCAGCTCGCCGCGCGCCGTCAGGCGCAACCGGTTGCAGTCGGCGCAGAAGGTGTGGGAGAGCGGCGTGATGAAGCCCACGGCGCCGCGGGCTCCAGGGACGCGGAAGACGCGGGCCGGACCGGTGCGGGGGCCCGCTTCGGCGGTGGTCAGCGGCTCCAAGCGGCCGAAGCGCGCCTCGATGCGCTCCCGGACCGCCGCGCAGGAGACGAACTCGGCCTCCTGCTGACCCTGGTTGACCGCCGTCGGCATCCTCTCGATGAAGCGCACCGTGAGCGGCCGGTCGAGCGTCAGGGCGACCAGCCGCTCGACATCCTCCGGGTTCTGGGCGAGCAGCACGGCGTTGAGCTTGACGGGGTCGAGGCCGGCGGCGAGCGCCGCCTCGACCCCGCGCCATACCGACTCCAGGTCGCCGCGGCGGGTGATCTCGCGGAACACCTCGGGGTCGAGGCTGTCGAGGCTGATGTTGACGCGGTCCACGCCGGCCGCCTGGAGCGCCGGAGCGAGGCGTTCGAGCTCCGTGCCGTTGGTCGACAGGGCGAGGTTCTCGACGCCGGGGAGGGCTTTGATCCGCCGCGCGATCTCCAGGATGTCCTTGCGCACCAGCGGCTCGCCGCCGGTCAGCCGTACCCGCCGGATGCCGAGCCGCACCAGGGCGCCGACCAGGACCTCGATCTCGGCGGGGGAGAGGAAGGCCTTGTCGCCGAAGGGGAACTCGGCGTCCTCGGGCAGGCAGTAGGCGCAGCGCAGGTTGCAGCGGTCGGTGACCGAGACCCGCAGATAGGTGAGCCGCCGCCCGAAGGCGTCGATGAGACGGTTCGCCTCGCCGGCCAGCGTCCCGGCCGGCGGGGCGGGCACGGGTGGGGCGGGGGCGGGGAGGTCCCGGAGGATCGTGAGGCGGCTCATGGCATGGTCAACGCCCCACCGAGCCGCGGCCCGGGACACCCGCCTTTCCAAACACGGGAGGCGGCCCGGTTTCCCGGACCACCCTGTCGGCCTGCCCTCCCGCCGGCGGCTCCGGGGGAGGGCCAGGGCAGGCTCGGTGGGTCTGATAGATTGTACATGCGCCTTGATTCCCTGGACCGCTGTTCTTAGAATCCGCGCAGCGATCCGTTGCTCGCCTTGGCTCCCTGGACCTTTTCATGATCACCGGTTATAACACCGACGTCCGCCACAAGGAGGTCGTCTTCCACGTCCAGACCGAGGACAAGGGGGCGTCCAACCCCTGTATCGAGAGCCTGGTCTACGTCGGTGGACAGGTGCTGGCGAGCAAGCGGGCGAGCTACGCCACGCTGCTGGCAGAGGGCAAGGAGAAGGGGGACATCGTCGCCCTCATGGACCACCAGCACCGGACCATGATCGCGGCGATCCGTCACGGCAAGCTCGACGACAAGCTGGCGGCCCTGCTCGCCGGGCGCCAGACCGGGCAGCACGCCGCTCCGACGGGGACGGGTCCGGTCCCGGCCCCGAAGCCGGAGATACCGCCTCCGGCTGCTCCGGTCCCGCCTCCGGCCGCTCCGGTCCCGGCGCCCGTCACGGCGGTGCGGCCGTCCGCGCCGCCTCCGACGGCTCCGAGTCCCCCTCCCAGCGTCTCCGACAGCGGCGCGTCATTGTTCTCGACGCCGGTCCCCGCGTCGCGCCAGGCCGCCGACCGGACGCTCGACCAGGTGATCCTCGAGTACCTGACCAGCGAAGCCGACCAGGAGCAGCTCGTGCTCATGCTGGAGGGCGAGCAGGACCTTGGACTGGGCCGCCGGGCGGCGCTGACCCTGCGCACCAGCTCCAGCAAGAGCGGCGAGCCAATCTCCGGCGCCCAGATCACGGTCAGGATGATCTCCACCGTGGCCGAGCCGGCGGTGCTGGCGACGGGCCGGACCGACGACGCCGGCCAACTGCCGCTGCTCCTCCAGATCCCACAGCTCGGCCGCGGCACCGCGGCCCTGATCATCACCGCCGTCAGCTCGATAGGACGCGCCGAGCTCAAGCACCTGTTGTGACCGTCTCCGGAGACAAGCCGCTCGCGGTGGTCTTGAACGGCGAGCCCTGCTCCCTGCCGGCGGAGGCGACGCTGCTCGACCTGCTGGCCGGACTGGGGCGCGACCCGCGCACCGTCGCCATCGAGAGGAACGGCGACATCGTGCCGCGGGCGGCCTACGGCGCCACCCGGCTCGAGCCCGGCGACCGGCTGGAAGTGGTCCATTTCGTGCAGGGAGGATCGCTCTGAATGTCGTCGCACTCCCTGGCCGGTTTCGGCTGGTCGCGTTGGAATGAACGAGGACCAAGGACGGTTAGAAGCCATGCGATGTGAGGGCGGGTTCACCTTCCTACCGATTGTCTTTCGCGCTCACCTTCCGCTATCATCACCCCCGAACGGGCCGCTAGCTCAATTGGCAGAGCAGCAGACTCTTAATCTGCGGGTTGAAGGTTCGATTCCTTCGCGGCTCACCATTCTCAACACCCCCCGAGTTTCCGTCTTCCAGTTCGGAGACTTTTCTGCGAAAGTGGCGGAATTGGTATACGCGCTAGACTTAGGATCTAGTCCCGAGAGATCGGGTTGGGGGTTCGAGTCCCCCCTTTCGCACCAGGGTGCACCAGAGAGACAGAAGAGGAAGAATCCCAGATGAGCGTGGTCGTGTCCCTGCAAGAGGTCGGTCCCTGCCGCAAGCAGCTCACCGTCGAGGTGCCTGCGCCGGCGGTCGAGGCCGAGACCCAGCGGGTCATCCAGGAGTACGGCAAGCGGGCCCATATCCCTGGATTCCGCAAGGGCAAGGTGCCGGTCGACGTGGTCCGCCGCCGGTTCGCCAAGGACATCGAGCAGGAGGTCGTGGATCGGCTGCTGCCCCGCTACTGGCGGCAGGCGCAGGCTGAGAGCTCGATCGATCCGTTGCTGCCTCCCGAGGTGGAGGAGGTCCGCGAGCGCCAGCCCGGCGAGCCGCTGACCTTTGTCGCCACGGTCGAGACCCGGCCGCAGATCGAGCTCAGGAACATCCGCGACTTCCAACTGCCGGACCCGCCGGTCGAGCCGGGCACCCTGGAGGTCGACGAGTCGGTCGAGGGCCTCCGCCGCCAGCTCGGCACCTGGGTACCGGTCGAGCGGCCGGCGGCGCGCGGCGACTCGGTGAGCGCCAGGATCTCGGAGATCGTCGAGGGGCAGGAGCCCGGCGAAGGCGACCCGGTCGAGATCGAGGTCGGCGACCCGCGGGTCTGGGAGGAGCTGACCCTGGCGCTGTCCGGCCTGACGGCTGGCCAGGAAACGACTTTCACGCGCCAGGAGGTGGTGCACCTGCACGGCCCCGGCGAGCACGGCGCGCACGAGACGCGCGAGCGGCGCTTCCGGGTCCGAGCCGAGGCGGTCAAGGAGCGCGAGCTGGCGCCGCTCGACGACGAGTTCGTGGCGCGCATCAGCCCCGACCTGAAGACTGTGGACGACCTGCGGGAGGCTTTCTCCCGGCGGCTGCGCGAGGCCAAGGCCGAACAGCGGCGTGAGCAGCGTCAAATGGCGCTCCTCGACCAGCTGCGGGAGCGTCACCCGCTGGAGCTGCCGCAGGGCGTCGTCCAGCGTGAGCTTGAGGGCATGGTCCAGGAGTACGCCGAGACCCTGGCGCGCCGCGGCGTCGACCTCGACAAGGCTGGCCTCGACTGGAACCATGTGGCCGGAGACATGATGCCCCTTGCCGAGAGGCGGGTGCACGAGCGCCTCCTCCTCGACGCCATCGCCGAGGCCGAAGCCATCGACATCACCGACGAGGAGTTCGAGCGGGCGCTCGCCGCCGTGGCGCGGGCGCAGGGCACCTCGACGCCGGCGTTGCGCCGGTCGCTCGACGAGGACGGACGGCTGGCCGGTTTCAGAGGCCAGCTACGCCGTGAAAAGACCAAGCGCACCCTGCTCGGCGAGGAAACGCCCGTGGTGCAGATAGTGCAGACGGCGCAGACCGAGACCGAGCCGGCGCTCGAAGTTTAGGAGATTGACGAAGCATGCTGATTCCGATGGTAGTGGAGCAGACGAACCGGGGCGAGCGCGCCTACGACATCTACTCGCGGTTGCTCAAGGACAACATCATCTTCCTCGGCCGTGCCGTGGACGACGACGTGGCCAGCTTGATCATCGCCCAGATGCTGTTCCTTGAAGCCGAAAACCCCGAAAAGGACATCTCGATCTACATCAACTCGCCGGGCGGCTCGGTCAGCGCCGGCATGGCGATTTACGACACCATGCAGTACATCAAGCCGGACGTGGCGACCTACTGCGTCGGGCAGGCGGCCTCGATGGCCGCGGTGCTGCTCGCCGCCGGCACCAGGGGCAAGCGTACGGTGCTGCCCAACAGCCGGGTGCTGATCCACCAGCCGTGGTTGTCCGGGCTTCAGGGCCAGCAGAGCGACATCGAGATCCACGCCAAGGACATGTTCATGATGCGCGACCGCCTGGACGAGATCCTTGCCTTCCACACGGGCAAGTCCAAGGAGGAGGTCCACCGCGACACGGAGCGGGACCGGATCCTGCGGGCCGATGAGGCGGTCGACTACGGTCTGGTCGACCGGGTGATGCAGCGGCGGCCGGGGATCCCGGGCGCCCGGTCACCCGCGTAGACGCGTTGGCTTGAAGCGTAAGCAGGGGGCGCCTTCGGGCCGCCGGAGGGGGTTGGCAAGGGCCGGCCGGCCATGGAAATAGGGTTGGCCGAGCAGGCTGTTTAAGTTGGCAGAGTTGACAGGGGTCTGGTTCGCTCCTAGCATCGGTGGAATCCCCGGTCAATCCGCCATCACGGAGGAGAAATGCCGAAGAAAGACAGCGGCGACGAAGTCCTGAGGTGCTCGTTCTGCAACAAGAGCCAGCGCGAGGTGAAGAAGCTGATCGCCGGTCCGACGGTCTTCATCTGCGATGAGTGCGTCGACATCTGCCTCGACATCATCGCCGAGGACCGGATGCTCGAGCAGCAGCAGGACACGTCACTCCCCAAGCCCAAGGAGATCAAGGGACTGCTCGATGAGTACGTGATCGGGCAGGAGCAGGCGAAGAAGAAGCTGGCGGTGGCGGTCTACAACCACTACAAGCGCATCGATTTCGCCGAGAAGTCGCACGGCGACGTCGAGCTCCAGAAGTCCAACATCTTGCTGATCGGCCCCACCGGCACGGGCAAGACGCTGCTCGCCCAGACGTTGGCGCGTCTGCTGTCGGTGCCGTTCACCATCGCCGACGCCACCACCCTCACCGAGGCGGGGTACGTCGGCGAGGACGTCGAGAACATCATCCTCAAGCTCTACCAGGCTTCGGGCAACGACAAAGAGAAGACCCAGCGCGGCATCGTCTACATCGACGAGGTCGACAAGATCTGCCGCAAGAGCGACAACCCCTCCATCACCCGCGACGTCTCGGGCGAGGGCGTGCAGCAGGCGCTGCTCAAGATCCTCGAGGGGACGCAGTGCAACGTGCCGCCGCAGGGCGGCCGCAAGCACCCGCACCAGGAGTTCCTGCAGATCGACACCACCAACATCCTCTTCATCTGCGGCGGCGCCTTCGTCGGCCTGGAAGAGGTGGTCGAGCGTCGGATGAACCAGAAGTCGCTGGGTTTCGGCGCCGACATCAAGGGCAAGCGCGAGAAGAAGTCCAGCTCCTTCCTCGAGAACGTCCTGCCCGAAGACCTGATCAAGTACGGCTTGATCCCCGAGTTCGTCGGCCGTCTGCCGGTGATCGCGACGCTCGAGGAGCTCGACGAGGAGGCGCTGGTGCGCATCCTGCATGAGCCCAAGAACAGCCTGATCCGACAGTACCAGACGATGTTGGAGTTCGAAGGCGTCGAGCTCAAGTTCACCGACGAGGCCTTGAAGGCGATCGCCGGCGAAGCGCTCAAGAGGAACGTCGGAGCCAGAGGCCTCCGCATCATCCTCGAAGAGCTGATGCTCGAACTGATGTACACCGTACCCTCGCAACGCGACATCAAGCAGTGCGTGATCAACGAAGAGGTGGTCGCGAGCCGGGTACAACCGATCATGCTTTACAAGAAGGCCGGCTAGGGCTGGCTTGGGAGACGGTCGAGCACCGCTAGTTATGACGTCTTTCGTTACCAGAAAGCGCGAAATTCTGCCACTCGTCCCGCTTCGGGACATGGTGGTCTTCCCTCACATGATGGCCCCGTTCATCGTTGGACGGGAGAGCTCGGTACGGGCCCTGGAGCAGGCGCTCACGGGCTCCAACAAGCGCATCTTCCTGGCCGCCCAGAAAGATCCGCGGATCGACGATCCGCTGCGCGAGGACATCTGTGAGATGGGCGTCATCGCCACGGTCATCCAAAACCTCAAGCTGCCGAACGGCAACGTGCGGGTGATGGTCGAGGGCGTGCAGCGGGGCCGCATCCAGAGCGTGCTCGACACCGACGGCGCTCTCAATGCCGAGGTCGAGACCATCGAGGTCAACTACCCGATGAGCGAGGAGCTGCGGGCGTACCTGTCGAAGGTCCTGTCGGCCTTCGAGCAGTACGCCAAGATGTCGCACCACCTCGCCTTCGAGGGGCTGATGTCCACGCTCAAGCTGGACAACCCCGACCGGGTCGCCGACATCCTGTCCGCCCACCTGATGGTGACGACCGGCGAGAAGCAGTCGCTGCTCGAGTTGGTCAACCCCTACGAGCGGCTGCAGCGGCTTCATGACCTGCTCGATGTGGAGATCGAGAAGATCAACATCGACAAGCGGATCAACGTCAAGGTCAAGAAGCAGATGGAGAAGGCCCAGAAGGAGTACTACCTCAACGAGAAGATCAAGGCCATCCATCAGGAGCTCGGGCGCAAGGACGACCGCGGCGACGAGCTGACCGAGCTGCGCGAGCGCATCGAAAAGGCGGGCCTCCCCAAGGAGGTCAAGGAGAAGGCCGAGCAGGAGCTCAAGCGCCTGGAGGCGATGCCGCCGGTTTCGGCCGAGGCCACCGTGTCGCGCAACTACATCGACTGGCTGGTGTCGGTGCCCTGGCGCAAGAAGAGCAAGGAGCGCAAGGACCTCGATCACGCCGAGACGGTGCTCAACGAGGACCACTACGGGCTCGACAAGATCAAGGAGCGGATCCTGGAGTTCCTGGCCGTCCGGCAGCTCGTCGGCTACCAGACCAAGAGCTCGATCATCTGCTTCGTCGGCCCCCCCGGCGTCGGCAAGTCGTCGCTCGCCAAGTCGATCGCGCGCTCCACCGGCCGCAAGTTCGTGCGCCTGTCGCTCGGCGGCGTCCGCGATGAGGCGGAGATCCGCGGCCACCGGCGGACCTACATCGGCGCCTTCCCGGGCCAGATCATCCAGATGATGCGCAAGGCCGGCACGGTCAACCCGGTCTTCCTGCTCGACGAGATCGACAAGATGTCGATGGACTTCCGGGGCGATCCATCGTCGGCTCTCCTCGAGGTGCTCGACCCGGAGCAGAACGACTCGTTCCTGGACCACTACCTGGATGTGGACTACGACCTCTCGAAGGTGATGTTCATCGCCACGGCGAACGTGGTCCACAGCATCCCGCCGCCGCTGCGGGACCGCATGGAGGTCATCCATCTCTCGGGCTACACGCTCAACGAGAAGCTGGCGATCGCCCAGCAGTTCCTGGTGCAGAAGCAGCTCAAGGACCACGGCCTCTCCCCGGACAACATCAAGTTCGAGGAGGAGTCGATCCGGGTGCTGATCGAGAGCTACACGCGGGAGGCGGGCGTGCGGAACCTGGAGCGCGAGATCGCGTCGATCTGCCGCAAGATCGTGCGCCGCGTCGTGCGCCAGGGGACCAACTTCGAGATCGAGGTCAAACCCGAGATCATCTCGGAGTTCCTGGGCAAGCCCCGGTTTCGCAACCGGCGCAAGAACCAGGAGTCGGAGATCGGGGTGGCGACCGGCCTCGCCTGGACCGAGGTGGGCGGCGAGCTGCTCGAGACCGAGGTCGGTTTGATGCCGGGCAAGGGCAAGCTGACGCTCACCGGCAAGCTCGGCGAGGTGATGCAGGAGTCGGCCCGCGCCGCGGTGTCGTACCTGCGCAGCCGCGCCGATATGCTGGGGATCGATCCCGACTTCAACGAGAACCAGGACGTCCACCTGCACGTGCCCGAGGGGGCGATCCCCAAGGATGGCCCCTCGGCAGGCATCACCATGGCGACGGCACTGGTATCGGCGCTGACCAAGATCGCCGTCCGCAAGGACGTGGCGATGACCGGGGAGATCACGTTGCGCGGCAAGGTCCTGCCCGTGGGCGGGATCAAGGACAAGGTGCTGGCGGCGTACCGCGGCGGCCTCACCGAGGTGATCCTTCCCAAGGAGAACGAGAAAGACCTGGAGGAGATCCCGGCGGAGGTCCGGGAGGTGATGGAGGCGCATCTGGTGGAGTCGATGGACGAGGTCCTGCGGCTCGCCCTGGACGCCCCGATCACCCCGCTGCCCAAGGCGGCCAACGCCAAGTTCAAGGAGGCCACCGAGCCTCCGGGACCGGACTCACTGGCCCATTGACCTCGTAGGGGCCGCGGGGGCTCCCGCGGCTCCAGAATCAGATTGAAAAGCCTGTTGCGCCGGGCGGTCGATGTCGACCTCAGTCGTCCGGCGCTCCACTGACTGAGAGGCCGCACACGTCCCCGCTCGGGCCCATGGAGGCCCCCGGACCGTGTTCGGACAGAGGGCGTGAAGGTCGAGACCGCGGAGTTCATCCGGTCCGCTCACGGGAGCGGAGACTTCCTGCGAGACGGGCGGCCCGAAGTTGCGTTCGTCGGGCGCTCCAACGTCGGCAAGTCGAGCCTGATGAACAGCCTTCTGGGGAGAAAGGGGCTGGCCCGTACCAGCTCCACCCCCGGGCGGACTCGGGCCGTCAACTACTTCTTGGTCAACCGGCGCTTCTATTTCGTCGACCTTCCCGGATACGGCTACGCCCGCGCCGGGAAGGACGATCGGCGGGAGTGGGCGGCGGCGGTTAACAGCTACTTCCAGCAGGCGCCGCGGGTTGCGGTGGTGCTGCTGGTGGACGGCAAAGTCGGGGCAACTCCGCTCGACGTTCAGGCGTATGAGTACATGCAGGACCTGGGCGCCCCGGTCCTGGTGGCCGTGACCAAGATCGACCGCGTACCACGGGGCAAGCGTGCCGCCGGGTTGCGCGCAATCAGAGAGACGTTGGAGCTCTCGGAACCCACCCCCCTGATCCCCGTTTCGGCGCACGCGGGAGAAGGGATGAAGGAGCTGTGGAACGCGATCGCGCTCCACCTCGAAGCGAGTGCAAGATGAATGAACCGGTGAGGAACAACATGGCCAAGTCACAGCAGAATGCGGAGCGGAGCAGCGCGGTGGAGGCGCTTGACATCCGGGCCTTGAAGGAGATGAGCATCTCCCAGCTCACCCAGATCGGCAAGGATCTGGGAGTCGAGGGCGCCACCGGTATGCGCAAGCAGGAGCTGATCTTCAAGATCCTGCAGGCGCAGACCGAGAAGAGCGGCCTGATCTTCGCGGAGGGGGTCCTCGAGTGCCTTCCCGACGGCTTCGGCTTCCTGCGCGCTCCCGAGTACAACTACCTGCCCGGCCCGGATGACATCTACGTCAGCCCGAGCCAGATCCGGCGCTTCGACCTGCGCACCGGCGACACGATCTCCGGCCAGGTGCGGCAGCCGAAGGAAGGCGAGCGCTACTTCGCGCTCATCAAGGTCGAGGCGGTCAACTTCGAGCACCCCGAGGTCGCCCGCAACAAGATCTTCTTCGACAACCTGACGCCGCTCTACCCGATGGAGCGGATCAAGCTCGAGGTGCCGGGCGACATGTCGTCGCGCGTCATGGACCTGGTGACGCCGATGGGCAAGGGCCAACGCGCGCTGATCGTCGCGCCGCCGCGAACCGGCAAGACCATTCTCCTTCAGCACATCGCACAGGCGGTCGCGAAGAATAACCCGGAGATGCACGTCGTGATGCTCCTGGTGGACGAGCGGCCCGAAGAAGTCACCGAGATGCGCCGCACCATTCGCGGTGAGGTCATCGCCAGCAGCTCCGACCGCGACAGCAACAGCCACGTCCGCACCGCCGAACTGGTGGTCGAACGAGCGAAGCGCCTCGCCGAACAGGGCAAGCAGGCGTTTGTCTTACTGGAC
>JBKKAU010000492.1:0-2651 GCA_046714475.1 Thermoanaerobaculia bacterium | reverse complement strand
GTGCCGAAGAACTACAACCTCCAGCCGGAGCCGGCGCTCGGCCAGGTGCTCGGGCTGCCGGACATCAGCGGCTACACGTTCGATGTGCAGATCGTCAGTGCGCCGGTGACGGAGGGGTCGCTTTCCTCCTGCCCGCCGGCGGAGGCGGTGACCTGGGGCAAGGTGGACCGCGAGACCTACCAGGAGACCACCGAGAGCCTGCAGGCCGACTACTCGATCGTCATCCCGTTCCTGATCCGGGCCCTGCTGGAGAACCGGCAGCGCTACACCCGGTGGGCCGAGCGCATGGGCGAGGAGGCGCTGTTCGAGAAGCATCCCAAAGCGCGCGGCTACCTGCGGCCCCAGGAGGGCTACCGCCTGTTCGAGATGCGGGAGAGGCTGGTCGAGACGCTCTTCGAGGATGTCCGCAACAACCGCGAGTGGCTGCTGGAGTCGGTGCGGTACCCGCTCGCGGGCTCCTAGGGCGCGGGGATGGGGCGCGATGAATCGCGCCCCTACAATCCCTTACTTCTTGGCGAAGCCGGTGACGATGTAGGTCCCGGAGCGCTGGTCCTTCTTGAGCTTGATGATGTTCTTGCGCTCGGCGTCCTCGAGCAGCTCGGAGAAGGTGCTGTAGCCATAGTAGCCCTCGTTGAAGGAGGGCTTCTTGCGCTGCATCGTCTGCTTGATCATCGAGCCCCAGAGCACGTCCTTGTTCTCGCGGGCGAGCGCCTGGATGGCGTCAACCATCAGGCTGAAGGCTTCGGAACTCTTCTTGTTCAGCCCGTCGAGCTTGGGACCGCGCTGGGCGTCGCGCCAGACGTCCTCGTAGTAGATGAACTCGTCGCAGTTGTCGATCAGCAGGTTCGAGGACGAGTTCTTGACCCCGACGCCGATGACGTACTTGTTGTTCTCCTTGAGCTTGGAGACCAGCGGCGAGAAGTCGCTGTCGCCCGACAGCAGCACGAAGGTGTCGAGGTGCTCCTTGGAGTAGGAGAGGTCCATGGCGTCGACGACCATCTTGATGTCGGCGCTGTTCTTGCCCGAGTAGTACTTCTGCGGGATGTCGATCAGCTCGATGGCTGCCTCGTGGAAGGGACGCTTGTACTCGCTGTAGCGCTCCCAGTCGGCGTAGGCCTTCTTGACGATGATCTTGCCCTTCTCCAGCAGGCGCTCCAGGACCAAGTCGATGTCGAACTTGCTGATCTCGGAGTCGCGGACGCCGAGGGCGATGTTCTCAAGGTCGCAGAACATGGCGATCTTGCGCTCGTCGGCGCCGGAGCGCTGCCGCTCGGGGACCGAGATGACGATCTCGCGGCCGAGGTTCTCGAAGTCCCCGGAGGAGATTACGTAATCCGCCGGGCGGGCGGCGCGGTAGGGCACCGGCACGGGGGCGGGGGCGGGGATCGAAGGCGGAGACGCCGGCTCCTCGCGGAACGGCTCCTCGTCCTCCTCTTCGACAGCGGTCTCGGCGGCGGCGCGACCGTTCTTGCGCCGGCCGCCGCGGCTGCGGCGCGAGCGCTTCTTGCGAGTCGGCGCCCCTTCGCGGTCGGCGCCCTCCGCCGGCTCGGCTCCAGTCAGCAGCTCGGCTTCGGACTCGGCTTCGGACTCGTAGTCGTCCTCATCATCATCCTCTTCCGGCAGCTCTGGCAGCTCCGGCAGCGGCTCGGCGGCCGCCATGGAGAGCTCGGCCGGCTCGGGAAGGCCAGGTACCAGCTCGGGGACCTCCACAGGCGTCTCGGTCTCTTCAAAGCGGGGCTCTCCGAAACGCGGCTCTTCGATCTCTAACTCGGCGCGCGGCTCGGCCTCACGGGTCTCCAGCGGCGGCGGCTCCGGGGCGGCGGGTTGCGGAGGGGTTGGGGGGATCTGGCGAGACTTGTCCTGCTCTCGGCTCTCTTCTCTGTCTCTTGCGGCGTCCTCAGCGGTAGGACGCAACCACCATGGGCTCAAGGTTCCATTCCTTTCCCGAGCCCGTGGCCGGGCCCGTAGGCTCTCTCTCGATCAATCGTCATTTCGGTACGGGTCGCTCGGAGCTCGGCGAGCGCCACGTCTGGGGTTGGGCTCGGACCACGGCGGCGGGAGACGGGCCGAAAAACCGGCAAATATCATACCAGAGGACGGCGGCGTGGCTCAATCCAGGTCGAAAGGCCGGCGCGGCGGCCCCTGGTCCGGGTCTTCCTCGGCGCGGCGCATGGCTTCGCGGAACTTCTCTTCGAGCAGGCGGTCGCGGTCCTTCATCGCGGCGACCTCCCGCTGGAAGATGTCCTCGGCCCTGGCCTTGTCCTCGTCCAAGCCCCTGAGCAGGGCGTCCAGGTCCTTGCCGCCGGCCGGGGCCTGCTTGGGGAGGCGGTGCGACAGGACCTCCCCGGTCGCGGCGTCGATCACCAGGTCGGAGCTGCAATCCGGACAGCGAACGGTCAGCTTGCGGTTCTCGCTCATGCCCCCATTCTACTCTCGCCATGGCTGCGAGACGGCGGCGGGACCCACAGGGCCGCCGCCGCGGCGAGCCCCAGGGCTGCCCACAGGCAGCCCCAGAGGAAGGGACGAGGCCGATAGAGCAGGTCGATCCGCCACCGGCCTGGCGGCAGATCGGCGGCGAGGAAGGGCCCGTGGGTACCGGTGGGGTGGGCCAGGCGGCGCAGCAGCATCCTCCAGCCGCCGTCCTGATAGAG
>JBKKAU010000491.1:0-5295 GCA_046714475.1 Thermoanaerobaculia bacterium | reverse complement strand
TCCGGTGGTGTGGGAGGGGATGGCCGGGACTCTTCCCGGCCACCCCTATCCCGATTCTCCGCGCAACCTCCCTCTCCCGGGTCCGCGGGCGTCTCGCCCGCTCAAACTTCCGCCAGCGTCAACGTACGACGGCTCAGATCTCCTGACGACGGCTCATCGTCAACAGATCTGAGCCAGATCTGTTGACCACGGGCCATTGTCTGAAGATCTGGGTCATTGTCTCTTGATCTGAGCCGTTGTCTCCTTATCTGGGCCAGATCTGTTGACCACGGCTCATTGTCAGAAGATCTGAGCCATTTTTTGTTTACCACGGCTCAGATCTGTTTACGACGGGTCATTGTCAGAAGATCTGAGCCATCGTCTCTTTATCTGAGCCGTTTTTTGTTGACAATGGCCCATTGTCTGTTTACCACGAGTCCCGCAGAAGGCGCCGAGGCGCCTCCCGTCGATCGGACCCTGCCGGCTCAGACTTCCATGAACGTCAGATCCCCCGAGCCGTCGCTGTCGTGGACGATGCGGACGACCGACCCTTGGAGCTTCGGCAGGAGCATCCTCGGGCTTTTCCAAACAACGCCGGACCGCGAACCAGCGGCCCAACGCCCAGACTACGGCGAGGCCGCCGCGTCGGGGAGGCGACGGTGTGCGGTGTGCGAAGCCCTTTGGATGTCCTCTAGCGGTTTCGTGTCGTGATAGTGCTGGCGCAAGCCGCCTGTCGGGGGACCCGAGCAGGTGCTGCGCTATCTGGCCCGCTACACCCATCGGGTCGCCGTGTCCAACCACCGGCTCGTCCGGGTCCGTCTCCGGCCATTACCACCTGCTCGTCCGGGTCCGACGCCTCGACGAGGGCGCCGCCTTCGGGGATGAAGCGTGAAGTCTGCGGTTGAGAGGCCTGACGACTCTGTCAAAAAATTCTGCGGCAGATCGAAGCCAAGGCGCCGGAAACCCCAGAGTTTCTTGCCTCCGCTGGGCTCTAGAGGGATGTCCAGTGATTTGGACAGGTGCGCAATCTTTGGACACCCCTCCCTCCTTGGGTAGACTGTCTACGTTGCCTATGTTCCCCTGGCACCTCAAATGGGCGTGCTATTCTCCATGCAGGCAGCCGGGGCATGCATTCCCCTGGGGCTGAAATTCCTTGAGCACAGCATACGAGAGGACAGGGCCATGAACGCCGTAACGTTGAAGGAAGCCGAGCTCAAGCTGAAGGAACTGGTCGAGCAGGTGATCGCGGACGCGGAGCCGACCATCGTAGTCACGGATAGCGGCGAGCAGGTCGTGGTTCTGCCTCTTGATGAGTATAACTCCTGGAAGGAGACGGTCTATTTGCTCTCCAGCCCCGCCAACGCGGAGCACCTACAGCGCTCGATCACCGAAGCTCGGAAAGGGCATGCTCAGGAGCGCGAGCTTCTCGACGCATGAAGCTCAGCTTCACACCTTCGGCGTGGGAGGACTATCTCTGGTTCCAGGAGCACGACCGGAATCTGCTGAAGCGTATCAACTTGCTGATCCAGGACATCCTCCGTACCCCCTTTGAAGGTATCGGCAAGCCGGAGCCGCTCAAGGCCCACCTGAGGGGCTTCTGGTCCCGCCGGATCAACGACGAGCACCGCTTGGTATACACGGCGGCCGCCACCGAGATAACGATCATCGCCTGCCGGTATCACTACTCGAAGTAGTTGACGCGTTCACTCCGCCCGCAACGCTTCGATCGGATCGAGCGCCGCGGCCTTGCGGGCGGGGAGGAGCGCCTCCAGGGGGAAGGCCGGGTCGTGGCCATGGCCGGCGACGGCGTCAACGACGCCCCGGCCCTGGCCCGGGCGGAGGTGGGGATCGCAATGGGCACCGGGACCGACGTGGCGATGGAGAGCGCGGGCGTGACCTTGGTCAAAGGCGACCTGCGCGGCATCATCCGGGCGCGCCGGCTCAGTGAGGCGACGATCCGGAACATCCGGCAGAACCTCTTCTTCGCCTTCATCTACAACGCCCTCGGCGTGCCGGTCGCGGCGGGCGTGCTCTATCCGTTCACCGGAATTCTGCTCAGCCCGATCTTCGCCGCGGCGGCGATGAGCCTCAGCTCGATCTCGGTGATCGGCAACGCGTTACGGCTGCGGAAGGCGAATCTTTGAGCTGAAAGGAGCCACGATGAAGGGATCAACCCAAAGGCGGATCGCGGCGCGAGCCGCAGTCCTGCTGCTCTCGGCGGGCCTGGGGGCCTGTGCCCTCTACGCGGCCCGCGAGAGGCGCGCCATTCACTGGGAGCCGCCGGGCGGTGACACGGATGGCGCGCATGACGGCGCCCTGGCCGTGCGGACCCTGGGACGGTCCGGCCCGCCTATCGTGCTCCTGCACGGGTTGGTGGGCTCGAACCGCTACTGGGGGGCGGCGTTCGATGCCCTCGCCGCCGAGCACCGCCTCGTCGTCCCCGACCTGCTGGGCTTCGGAGAGTCCCCGAAACCGCCCGAGGGGTATAGTCCCGACGAGCACGCCGATGCGGTGGCGGCGACTCTCCGGGAGCTGGGTATCGACGAGCCGGCCGTGGTCGGAGCCCACTCCTTCGGCACTCTTGTGGCTCTCCGGCTGGCGGTCCGCCACCCCCGGCTCGTGCGGGCCGTCGTTGCCTTCGGTCCGCCTCTCTACCCCGACACGCAAACCGCGCGCAAGGGCGTCGCCCGCACCGGCCCCCTGGGGGGGCTCCTTGTCTTCGATTCGCCCCCGGTGCGGAGGATCTGCATCTGGTTCCACAATCACCCTGGCGTCTCCACGGCGCTGGTGCGGCTGCTGCGGCCCGGCCTGCCCGCTCAGGTCGCGAAGGACACGTCCAGCCATACCTGGGACTCGTATTGGGAGACGATGTCGAAGGTCATCCTGCCCGCCGAAGGAGAGGCGTGGCTCCGGGAGATCCGCGTACCGGTCCGCCTGGTGCTGGGCGGGGAGGACGGGATCACCGACCCCCGCTACCTGGAGCAGCTCACCCGGCAATTCCCCGGCGTCTCCTTCAGGGCCGTGCCCGGCGGCGGCCACGATCTGCCGCTGACCCATCCCGGGCTGTGCGTGGAGGAGCTCCGCCTAGCGTCAGGCGTTGCGGTCAGCGCGAGGTGCGAAGGAGTCGATCCTCCGTCGCGGCGGTGCCTGAGGAGGGCCTAGAGTGAAGGGTTCCTGTAGAGTGCTAGACTTCCGGCATGGGAGTGGCGGTGGAACTTGAGACCACGGGCGCACTGTCGAGCGGCAGCGGGCACGAGCAGCGCAAGAAAGTCGACGAGCTGCTGAAGGTCATCCGCCCCCATGGGACTTTCGGTGCGTAGGGCCACGGCGCGCCCGTGGCTCCTCGTGGGGCTGCTGGGGCTGTTTCCTTCGGCCCTCGCATCCGCTCAAGAGCCAGCGTCGTTGTCTCTGGATGCCCTCGTCCGCGAGGTCGCCGCCCGTAGCCCTGGTGCCGCGGCGGAGGCGCTGCGGGCAGAGGCCATGCGCCAGGCAATCCCTCGGGCCCGCGCCCTGGACGATCCCCAACTCACGCTCATGACCGAGGAGGTTCCCACGACCCTCACGGGCGGCATGCCGATGCTGCGTGTGCAGGCCAACCAGATGCTGCCTTGGCGCGGAAAGAGGGAGCGGATGACGCGCGTGGCCGAACGCGAATCCCAGGTGGCCGGGGCGAGGGAAAGGGCCGTCCTGCTCGACGCCGTCACGCAGGCGAAGCGGATCTACTACGGCCTCTATCTCAACATGGAGGCTCGCCGCGTCAACCGGGAGCAACGGGCGATCGCAGACGTGCTCGTGGAGGTCGTGACGGGCCGGCTCGCTTCGGGCATGGAAATGCACCACGACGTGCTGAAGATGCAGACCGAGGCCAGCATGCTGGACGACGAGCTGGCCATGCTGGAGGCCGAGCGACTGGAGATGGTTGCGATGCTGAACGCGCTTCGCGACCTTCCCGCCGAAGAGCCCGTGGGCGAGCCCTTGGAGGCCTGGTCCCCCGAATTCCCACTCGACCGCGCCGCGCTGGTGCCCCGGGCGCTTGCGCAGAGGCCCGAGGTCCAGGAGATGGCCGCCATGGCGGAGAGTAAGCGGGCCATGGCAGAAGTCACTCGGCGCGAGTACTACCCGGATTTCATGCTCGGGGCCTTCTACGACGCTCGGACGGGTGAGGAAGACACCATCGGAGGGATGGTCACCGTCAGCGTTCCGCTGTGGATCGGCCGCAAGCAGCGCATCGACATCGCGGTGGCAGACCTTCGCTCGAGCGCCGCGGATCGGGACCGGAGCGCCATGGAGGCCATGGTCCGGGCCGAGGTGGAGCAGGCCCTTGCGCGTCTTTCGCGTGTGCATCGTCGCTCGGAGATCCTCGAGACCGAGCTTCTCGATCGGGCACAGCAGACGTTCGATGCGGCCCTGGCGGCGTTCCCTGCGGGCAAGACCAACGTGATCGAGATCCTCGACGCCATGCGCGTCGTCGCGCAACGGCGTCTGTCGCGGACAACCCTGCGCGTGGAGCGCGAGCTGGCGCTGGTGGACCTCGCTCGGGCCCTGGGAGAGAAAGGCGAGGTTTCCCGATGAGACTGTGGATGGCCGTTGCGGGCATGGCCCTGCTGGTGGGGGCCGCCTCCTGCGGAGGCAAGGGCAAGGAGGCCGAGCCGACAGCCCGTGGCAGCGCGCCTCCGGCTGGCCAGAGCGGCGCGCCCGATCACAGCCGGCATGGCGGCGCCGCCTCGGCCGCCAAGGGAGGGCCTCCCATGCCGGCCGGGCCCGGCATTCCCGGCTATGCCCCGGTCCAGGTGGACGACAGCCGGCGGCAGCTCCTCGGGATCCGAACCGTACCGGTGTCGCGCACCCGGCTCCAGAAGACCATCCGCACGGTGGGCCTGGTGAGCGCCGACGAGAAGCGGGCGTCGCAGGTTCACGTGAAGTTCGAGGGCTTCATCGAGCAGATTTTCGTGAACTACGTCGGCCAGAAGGTCCAGAAGGGGCAGCCGCTTTTCACCATCTACAGCCAGGATCTGCTGGCGGCCCAGCATGAGTACCTCGCGTCGAAGGCCGCGTTCGGGCGGATCCCGGAAGCCAAGGTGGCAGAACCGGCCCGCAACGCATCCAGGAGCCTGGTGGCGGCCTCGCGCCAGCGCCTCGAGCTGTTCGACGTGCCGCGCGGAGTCCTGGCGGAGATCGACCGCACGGGAGTCCCGCAGCGCTATATCACCATCAATTCACCGCAGCGCGGGACCGTCGTGGAGAAGCAGGCCGTGGCCGGCCTCGCGGTCGACACCATGACCGCCCTCTACGTCATCGCCGACCTGGAGCGCGTCT
>JBKKAU010000490.1:0-1370 GCA_046714475.1 Thermoanaerobaculia bacterium | reverse complement strand
CGATGAGCTCGGTCGGGTCCTTGAGGCGTTGCAGGGCCGGGCGGCGGATGCGCGGCTTGTCGTCCTGACTCGGGGCGCGGTGGCGCTGGAGGGTGAGGATGTCGCTGACCTTGCGGGTGCTGCGGTGTGGGGTCTGGTGCGGTCGGCGCAGTCGGAGGATCCGGATCGGATCATCCTGGCCGATGCGGACGAGGTCGATCTTCCGCTGGTTCTTGGCTCGGGTGAGCCGCAGGTCGTGGTGCGTGAGGGTGTGGCGTACGCGGCTCGGCTTGCGCGGGTTGCTGCCCAACAGGCCGATAGGGGTGAGGTGTTCGGGCCGGACAGCTCGGTCCTCGTCACCGGCGGCACCGGGATGCTCGGCGCGCTGGTCGCCCGGCACTTGGTCACCGAACACGGCGTACGCAGCCTCCTGCTGACCAGCCGCCGTGGCCTGGACGCTCCGGGCGCGGACATGCTCGTACGCGAATTGGAAGACCTGGGTGCCGAGGTCGAGATCGCGGCCTGTGATGTCGCAGACCTCGAGGCTCTGGCGGCGTTGCTGTCGGACCGCACGCTGACCGGTGTGGTGCACACGGCCGGTGTCCTGGACGACGGCGTGATCACCTCCCTCACCCCGGAGCGCCTGGCGACGGTCCTGGCCCCCAAGGCAGATGCCGCACGCCACCTCCATGAGCTCACGGCAGACATGCCGCTGACCGCCTTCGTCCTGTTCTCCTCCGCCTCTGGCGTCATGGGCACCCCCGGTCAGGGCAACTACGCGGCCGCCAACGCCTACCTCGACGCCCTGGCCACCCACCGCCGAGCCCAAGGCCTCCCCGCCCAGTCCCTCGCCTGGGGACTCTGGGACCAGTCCTCCGGCATGGCGGACCAGCTCGCCGCGGCGGACCGGGCCCGCCTCGCGCAAGGCGGCGTGATTCCACTGACCCCCGAGGAAGGCCTCGCTCTGCTGGACGCGGCCGCCGTTCACGGTCACCCCGTCCTCGTCCCCATCCGACTCGACCTTCCGACGCTGCGAGCCCAGGCCGACACCCTCCCGCCGCTCTTCCGCACCCTCGTCCCCGCGGGGCGGCGGAGTGCCGCAGGCGTGCGGGCCGATGCGGATTCGTTCCGGGAACGGCTCGCGGGTCTGTCCGACGCGGATCGGGAGCGCGAGGTGCGGGAGCTCGTCCTCGGGCATGCCGCTTCGCTGCTCGGGCACGCCGACAGTGGGGCCGTCGACCCGGAGCGGGGCTTCCTGGAGTCGGGATTCGACTCCCTCACCGGCATGGAGCTGCGGAACTGGCTCGGCAAGGCCACCGGTCTTCGCCTTCCGACCACCCTGATCTTCGACTACCCGAGTCCGCGGACCCTTTCCGCGTACCTCCTAGAAC
>JBKKAU010000489.1:0-4733 GCA_046714475.1 Thermoanaerobaculia bacterium | reverse complement strand
GGCCTGGACGGCGGCCTCGGCGCGCGCGGCGTCGCGGCGGGCGCGGAGGGCCTGGAGGCGCGCCGCCTGCTCGCGCTCGGCCTCCGGGTCGATCCGCAGCACCTCGGTCGGGGCCTCATTCTCGGCGGCGAAGACGTTGACCCCTACCACCTTCTCCCGGTTCTCCTCGACCGCGATCTGGTACTTATAGGCGGCGTCGGCGATCTCGCGCTGCTGAAACCCCTGCTCGATCGCCCGCAGCGCGCCCCCCATCTCCTCCATGCGCCGGATGTAGTCGCGCGCCCGCGTCACGATCTCCTCGGTCCAGGCCTCGACGACATAGGAGCCACCCAGCGGGTCGGCGACGTCGGCGACGCCGCTCTCGTGGGCGATCACCTGCTGGGTGCGCAGGGCCAGGCGCGCCGCCTCGGCGGTGGGGAGGCCCAGCGCCTCGTCCAGCGAGTTGGTGTGCAGCGACTGCGTGCCGCCGCAGACCGCGGCGAGCGCCTGGATCGCCACCCGTACGACGTTGTTCATCGGCTGCTGGGCGGTGAGGGTCGAGCCCGCCGTCTGGGTGTGGAAGCGCAGCCAGAGCGACCGCGGGTCGCGCGGTGCGAAGCGCTCCCGCAGCAGCTCGGCCCAGAGGCGCCGGGCGGCCCGGAACTTGGCGACCTCCTCCAGGAAGTTGTTGTGGGCGTTGAAGAAGAAGGAGACGCGTGGCGCGAATTCGTCGATCGCCATGCCGCGCGACAGCGCCGCCTCGACATAGGCCAGGCCGTTGGCCAGGGTGAAGGCCACCTCCTGGACGGCGGTGCTGCCGGCCTCGCGCATGTGGTAGCCGGAGATCGAGATGGTGTTCCACTTCGGCACCCGGTCGGCGCAGAAGGCGATGATGTCGGTCACCAGCTTCAAGGACGGCCCGGGCGGGTAGATGTAGGTGCCGCGCGCCGCGTACTCCTTGAGGATGTCGTTCTGGATCGTGCCCCCCACCTTGTCCCAGGAGACCCCCTGCTCCTCGGCGACCGCCAGATAGAGCGAAAGCAGGATGGCGGCGGTGGCGTTGATGGTCATCGACGTCGTCACCCGGTCGAGCGGGATGCTGTCGAACAGGCTCCGCATGTCCTCGATCGAGTCGATGGCGACGCCGACGCGGCCGACCTCGCCGCGCGCCATGGCGTGGTCCGAGTCGTAGCCGATCTGGGTCGGCAGGTCGAAGGCGACCGACAGACCGGTCGTGCCCTGGGCGAGGAGGTACCGGTAGCGGCGGTTCGACTCCTCGGCGCTCGAGTAGCCCGCGTACTGGCGCATGGTCCAGTGGCGCTTGCGGTACATCTCGCCGTAGAGCCCCCGCGTGTAGGGGAAATCGCCGGGATCGCCCAGACCCTCCTCATAGGGGATCGCCGCCGCGTCGTCGGGCCGGTAGAACGGCCGGATGGGGATCTCGGACGAGGTCGTGCGGGCGTCGCCCCCGGCGGCAGCCTTCGCCGGAGCGGTCTCGGGACGGTCGGGCGCGGTCTTGGTGGCCATGGAGGGGATTGTATCTATAGATGGAGGCCGGGGAGGGGTAGCCTTGCGGCTCTGCTAAAGTCATGCTGATGAGTCTCATGCTGCGGCTCTCCCCCGAAACGGCCCGCCGGCGGGCGGAGCAAGCTGCCAGAGCCCTGGCGGCGGATGGACGGGTACGGCTCGTTTTCCTGTTCGGGTCGTCGGCGGAGTCAGGACGACACATCCCCGTCCGCGATGTCGATCTGGCGGTCCTGACCGATCCTCCCTTGAACCTCTATGAGTTGATGGACCTGCGTGCCGAAGCCGTCCGTACGGGTGGAGAGGTCGATCTGATCTCCTTGAACGAAGCTTCCATCGTCCTGGCCCATGAAGTGACTGAAACGGGGCTCTGCCTCTACACGAGCTCTCCGGAGCTGGAGACCGACTTCGTTCTCCGTACCCGAATGCGGTATCTCGACTTCAAGCACTACCTCGACGAGCAGTGGCGCCTCACCGGAGAGCGCCTGGACGAGCGTCGCCGTGGTTTTCAGGGTTGATGCCGTCCAGGCGCGCCTGCGGCGCCTCGAAGAGGTCGTCTCGGAGCTCCAGGAGCTGGCGCGTCTCGACCGCGCGGCGTTGCGCGCCAGCGTACGGGATCAGTGGGCGGTCGAACGCGGGCTCCAACTCGGGGCCGAGATCATCTTCGACATCGGCAACCACATCCTGACCGCCCAGTACGGCGTCAGCCCCCAGGATTACGAGGACATCGTCGAGCAACTCTCCCGGCAGGAAATCGTAGAGGAGGAGCTGAGGGCCCGCCTCAAAGGGCTGGGAGGGTTCCGGAACCTCCTCGTCCACGACTATCTTCGGCTCGACCCCGACCGGGTCGCCGAGATGCTGGCGCGGGCACCCAGGGACTTCGACGATTTCGCTTACGCCATCAGGCGCTGGCTGGACCGGGGGCCGCGTCACTGAAGGAGATCCGCTCTTGCCACACACACGCCTGCTCCACTCATCCACGCTCGCCCTGGCGGCTCTTCTCGCCGCCGGCTCTCTCCAGGCCGCGACCCTGATCGTCGCCAACAAGTCCGAGGCCACCGTCTCGCTGGTCGACCTGCCGTCGGGCAAGGTCGTCGCCACCCTCCCCGTCGGCGAAGGGCCGCACGAGGTGGGGGTCTCGCCCGACGGCAAGCTCGCCGTGGTCGCCAACTACGGCACCGGCCCCAAACCGGGCTCGACCCTCACCGTGGTCGACGTCCCCAACGCCAAGGTGGTCAAGACCATCGACCTCGGCCCGTACCGGCGGCCGCACGGCATCGCCTGGCCGGACGGCCGGCGCGCCCTGGTGACCGCCGAGGACAACGAGGCGCTGCTCGTGGTGGACGTCGGGGCCGGCAAGGTGGAGCGCGCGATCCCCACCGGGCAGAAGGTCTCCCACATGGTGGCGGCCTCGGCCGACGGCTCGCGCGCCTACGTCGCCAACATCGTCTCCGGCTCCATGACCGCGATCGACCTCAAGGGGGGCAAGGCTCTGGGGAGCGTCCCGACCGCGGCCGGCGCCGAGGGGATCGACGTCACCCCGGACGGCAAACAGGTCTGGGTCAGCAACCGCGCCGCCAACTCGGTGACGGTGGTCGACGCCGCGACCCTCAAGGTGCTCGGCACGCTGGAGTCGCCGAAGTTCCCCATCCGCGCCAAGGCGACGCCGGACGGCCTGTGGGTGCTGGTCACCAACGCCCAATCGGGGGACATGTCGGTCTTCTCCGTGAAAGAGCGCAAGCTCGCGCGGCGCGTGCCGTTCGAGGTCCAGGCGACCGAGACCGACGGCCGGCTGCTGGGTGACTTCGCCGGCAGCTCGGTCCCCATCGGCGTCCTGATCGACCCGGAGGGCCGGCGCGCCTACGTGGCCCATGCCAACGGCGACCGGATCTCGGTCGTGGATCTTCAGGCGTGGAAGGTGACGGGCACGCTCACCGCGGGCAAGGAGCCGGACGGTCTGGGCTACTCGAAGCTCGACGTGAAGACCGGCCCGAAGTCCGGTCGATAGGAGCGGGTCCCCACGCCTCCCCGCGACCTGATCTTCCTGCCGGTCCCGGACCAGGGCGTCGTCGCGGTCGGCGGCAGGCCCGATCCGGAGACCTTGAGGTTCGCCTACGGCCACGGGATCTTCCCGTGGCCGCACGACGGCTACCCCCTCCTCTGGTTCTGCCCGGACCCGCGCTTCGTCCTCATCCCCCGGGAGGCGCACCTGCCGCGGTCGCTGCGCAAGACGATGCGCCGCGGCCTCTACGAGGTCCGGGCCGACACCGCCTTCGCCGAGGTCATCCGCCGCTGCTCCGCCAAGGAGCGGCCGGACCAGGACGGCACCTGGATCACCGGCGAGATGGTCGCGGGCTACATCGCCCTCCATGGCGAAGGGCTCGCCCACTCGATCGAGGCCTGGCGGGATGGCCGGCTGGTCGGCGGGCTCTACGGCATCTCGCTCGGCGGGGTCTTCTTCGGCGAGTCCATGTTCGCCGACGCGCCGGACGCCTCCAAGGTCGCCCTGGCGACGCTGCTCGGCAATCTGGTGCGCTGGGACTTCGCCCTCCTCGACTGCCAGAGCTACACCGAGCACCTCGCCACCTTCGGCGCGGAGAAATGGCCGCGCCGCCTCTTCCTGGAGGAGCTGGAGGAGGCGCTGCGCGCTCCCACCCGGGCCGGGCCCTGGACCCTGGAGGTCGGACCCCAAGAGGCGGCGGGGATGTTCGCCGGCGCGTGACCTTCCCCCTTGCGGGCCGGCTCCGGTTCCTGGAGGATACGCTGTCCCTGGGAGGAGCTCATGAGCAAGACCGCCGTTCTGGAACCCCGTTTCGTCGAGATCATCGCGTCCGAGGTCGGCTGCCGGCCGCCGCAGGTCGAAGCCGCCTCGGCGCTGTTCGCCGAGGGCGCCACCGTCCCCTTCGTCGCCCGCTACCGCAAGGAGGCGACCGGAGGGCTCGAAGACCTCCAGCTCGAAAACCTGGCCAAGCGACGCGAGTACTTCCTCGAGCTGGCCGAGCGCCGCGACGCCATTCTGGACAGCATCCGCGAGCAGGGAAAGCTGACCGACGAGCTGGAGGCGGCCCTCCGCGCCTCCGTCAGCAAGCAGGAGCTCGAAGACCTCTACCTCCCCTACAAGCCCAAGCGCCGCACCCGGGCCCAGATCGCCCGCGAAAAGGGGCTCGAGCCGCTGGCCGCCGCCCTCCTCGCGAACGCGGCCACCCGCGCAAGCGTCCAGGAGCTGGCCC
>JBKKAU010000488.1:0-2669 GCA_046714475.1 Thermoanaerobaculia bacterium | reverse complement strand
CCGCCGCCCCGGCCGCCGCGGAATCCGCCCCGGCCGCCGCGATCGCCGCCGCCGCCGTTGCGCTCCCGCTCGCCGCCTTCACCGCCGCCAGCCATCGCCATCTCCATCCCCTCGTACTGCGCGGGGTCGTAGTCCGGAGACTCCATGATGACGGCCTTGCGCGACAGGCGGACCCTGCCGGTCTCGTCGATGCTGATCACCTTGACGGTCATCTCATCGCCTTCCTTGACGATGTCCGAGACCTCGCGCACCCGGTAGGGGGCGAGCTCGCTGATGTGTACCAGACCGTCGGTGCCCGGCATCAGCTCGACAAAGGCGCCGTACGCCTCGACGCGGCGCACCTGGCCGGTGTAGAGCTTGCCGACCTCCGGCACCTCGGTGAGGCGCTCCACCATCTGGATGGCCCGCTTCGCCGCCGGCTCGTCGGGCGAGGCGATGACCACCCGGCCGTCGTCCTCGATCTCGATGTCGCAGCCGGTCTCCTCGATGATCGAGCGGATCGTCTTGCCGCCGGGTCCGATGACGTCGCGGATCTTCTCCTTCGGGATCTGAAGGGTGTAGAGCCGCGGCGCGAACTTGGAGATGTCGTGGCGCGGCGTCGGCAGCGCCCCTTCCATGATGCCGAGGATGTGCATCCGCCCGGCCTTCGCCTGATCCAGGGCGACCTGCATGATCTCCCGGGTCACGCCGGTGATCTTGATGTCCATCTGGAGAGCGGTGATGCCCTCGCGGGTGCCCGCCACCTTGAAGTCCATGTCGCCGTAGTGGTCTTCCTGACCGGCGATGTCGGTGAGCACCGCGAACTTGTCGTCGCTCTTGATCAGCCCCATCGCCACGCCGCCGACCGGCGCCAGCAGAGGCACGCCGGCGTCGAACAGCGCCAGCGAGCCGCCGCAGATGCTCGCCATCGACGAGGAGCCGTTGGACTCCAGGATGTCGGAGACGACGCGGACCGTGTACGGGAACTCGTCCTCGTGCGGCAGCACCGGCAGGAGAGCCCGGCGGGCCAGCACGCCGTGGCCGATCTCACGCCGGCCGGGAGCGCGCATGAACTTGACCTCGCCGACCGAGAAGGGCGGGAAGTTGTAATGCAGCAGGAACTTCTGGACGCTCTCGCCCTCGTACTCCTCGATCACCTGGGCGTCGCGCCGGGTGCCCAGGGTGGCCGAGACCAGGGCCTGGGTCTCGCCGCGCGTGAACAGCGCCGAGCCGTGCGTGCGGGGCAGGAGCCCCACCTCGACCGCGATGTCGCGCACCTCGTCGAGCCGCCGGCCGTCGAACCGGATCCGGTCGTTGAGCACCACCTCGCGCAGGATCTCCTCCTCGAGGCGGGAGACGACCTTCTTCACCTGGGTGCGCTTCTGCGGCTGGTCCTCGGGGAGCTGCTCGAGGTACGGCTTGACCACGCCCGAGACCGCGGCCCTGCGCTCGTGCTTGACCTTGTTGAAGAGCGCCGCCTTGAGCGGCGCGTAGAGGGCGCCCTTGACCTCCTCGTACAGCGACTCGGGGTAGGCCTCAGGGGCCGTCCAACCCGGCTTCTGATAGCCGCTGCCACGATAGAGCTCGTGCTGGACCCGGATGATCTTCTGGATCTCCGTGTGAGCCCGGAAGATGCACTCCAGGATCAGCTCTTCGGAGATCTGGTTGGCGCCCGCCTCCACCATGGCGACGGCCTCTTCGGTGCCCGCCACCACCAGGTCGAGGTCGGAGACGTCGCGCTGGCTGTTGGTGGGGTTGATGATGATCTCACCGTCGATCAGGCCCACCCGCACGGCGCCGATCGGGTTGTAGTACGGGATCTCCGACAGGACCAGCGCGATCGACGCGCCGTTGATGGCCAGGATGTCGGGGTCGTGCTCGCTGTCCGCCGAGAGCACCAGGCCGATGATCTGGGTGTCGGCGGTATACCCCTCCGGGAACAGCGGCCGCAGCGGCCGGTCGATCAGCCGCGCGGTGATCGTCTCCTTCTCGGTCGGACGGCCTTCACGCTTGAAGAACCCCCCGGGGATGCGGCCGGCGGCGTAGGTGTACTCCTTGTAATCGACGGTCAGCGGGAGGAAGTCCCGCTCGATGCCGGGTTTGACTTCCATGCAGGCGGTGGCCAGCACCACCGTGTCGCCGTAGCGCACGGTGCAGGAGCCATGGGCCTGCTTCGCCAGATGGCCGGACTCGATGATCAGAGTGCCTTCTCCGATCGCGATCTCTTTACGTTGTCTCATGATGGGTTTCTTTCTCTCTCTCTTCTGCCTGTCTACTTGCCTGTCGCCTGGGATGGGTCCGGGGCCGCCGTATCCGGCCTGCCGCCAGGGCGACGGGAGGCCGGGGGAGGGCCGGAGAGATCCGAGGGGCTGCACCGGTCCCGACCGCCCAGGGCGTGAGCCTCTGGAGCGCGTCGGGACGATCGACTGCCTGGCCGGTGTGGGTTTACTTGCGGATCCCGAGACGCTCGATGGTCGTGCGGTAGCGCTCGAGGTCCTGCCCCTTGAGATAATCGAGCAGGCGGCGGCGGCGGCCGACCATCTTGAGAAGGCCGCGGCGGCTGTGGTGGTCCTTGCTGTGCGTCTTGAAGTGCTCGGTCAGCTCGGTGATCCTGCGGGTCAGGAGAGCCACCTGCACCTCGGGCGAACCGGTGTCCTTTTCGTGGACCCGGAACTCCGTGATCGTCTGCG
>JBKKAU010000487.1:0-7001 GCA_046714475.1 Thermoanaerobaculia bacterium | reverse complement strand
GCAGCTCCAGACCACCCTCACGGAGGCGGAGCGGCTGGCCACCGTCCTGCAGTTGGCGGTCAAGCAGCACTACGGCATCCGGTCGGAGAAGCTCGCCGATTTCGGTCTCCAGCCGTTCCGGGGCCGGCCGCGCAAGACCGAGCCGGAGCTGACGCTGCCGAAGCAGCCCACCAGGCCGGACCCCACCGCAACCGACCCCTCGTAGGCAAGACTCACCTCGGGGACGTGCCCCGCACGTCCCCGCTTTTCCGCCACCAGGCCGCAAACTCTCTCCATCAGGTCGCAAGATAAGCTTATCGGGTCACCTGATGGCCTTATCAGGTCACCCGATAAGCTTACGCGCTCAGCGATAAGCTTATCAGCTCACCTGATGGCCTTATCGGGTCACCCGATAAGCTCACGCGGTCACCCGATAAGCTTATCAGCTCACCTGATGGCCTTATCAGGTCACCCAATAAGCTCACGCGGTCACCCGATAAACTTATCAGCTCACCTGATGGCCTTATCAGGTCACCTGATAAGCTTACGCGGTCAGCCGATAAGCTTATCGGCTCACCTGATGGCCTTATCAGGTCACCTGATAAGCTCACGCGGTCAGCCGATAAGCTTATCAGCTCACCTGATGGCCTTATCAGGTCACCCGATAAGCTCACGCGGTCACCCGATAAGCTTATCAGCTCACCTGATGAGCTTATCAGGTCACCTGATAAGCTCACGCGGTCACCCGATAAGCTTATCAGCTCACCTGATGGCCTTATCAGGTCACCCGATAAGCTCACGCGGTCACCCGATAAGCTTATCAGCTCACCTGATGGCCTTATCAGGCCACCCGATAAGCTCACGCGGTCACCCGATAAGCTTATCAGCTCACCTGATGGCCTTATCAGGTCACCCGATAAGCTCACGCGGTCAGCGGATAAGCTTATCGGCTCACCTGATGGACTCATCAGGTCACCGCGTAAGCTTATCTTCCGAGAAATAAGCTTATCAGGTCACCTGATAAGCTCACGTGGTCACCCGATAAGCTCATCAGCTCACCTGATGGACTCATCAGGTCACCCGATGAGCTCGCTTCGTGAGCCGAGAAGCTGATCCGCTCGCCGCATCGCCTGTCCCGGACCCGTCCGCAGCCTTGATACGAGGAGGCAACTCGCCAAACTTGGCAAGTTGGTGCAACCGTTTCTCTGGGGTTCGGCTGGCACTCGTCTCCGCGGCGGCGAGGAGCGCTTAGCCGGCCCGAATCATTCGATCGATCTTGAGGACGCAGACGCTTCCTCCGGCTCTTGCCGCAGGTCCGCCAGCAGGCCGAGAACGGTGCGGACCAGGGGCCGGAGCGGCGGCAGGCGGGCGAGTGCGATCAGGCGCAGGATCAGCTCCAGGGTGCGGTCCAGGAGATGGTAGGTGCGGGCGCAGCCTGGCGAGCGGTCATGGATCCAGAACAGCAGGACGCCCATGTGGTACATCCAGAGCAGGTGCGGCAGCTCGGCCCGCAGGGCACGGTTGGAGAGCTTCAGGTCCGAGCCTTCCAGCACCTCTGCGAAGAGGGCCGTGGACCTCTCCCGCAGAGGCCGCGACTCTTCGCTGAAAGGGTTCAAAGGGTTGCCGGGGTCGGCCGCGGTGCGGAAGAGCACGCCCGCCAGGAGGTGGTAGGGCATGGCGGTGTCGATCTTCTTGCGCATCACGCCCGAGAGGCGAGCGCGGAAGGAGCGCTCGCGCGCCAGGATTTCGCGGCTCGCCTCCAGGTGCTCCTCGTGGGTGCGCTCGTAGAAGGCCTGGACGAGGTGCTCCTTGGAGCGGAAGTAGTAGTAGGCGTTGCCCACCGCGACCCCGGCGGCCTCGGCGATGTTGCGCATGGTGGTCTCCTCGTAGCCCCGCTCGCGGAATAACTCCAGCGCGGCGTCGAGGATCTGCGCCCGCGTCTGCTCGCCCTTGCGGGTCTTGACCGCGCCCTCGGCGGCCGGGGTCGCCTCGCTCACCGGCGGCTCTCCGGGAAGAGTGTCCCGCACCAGCCGCCGAGCCGCAGGTCGGCGCAGCCGAATCTACCCGGTTCCGGCAGGCCGCTCGCGATCGACTTGGCGGTGAGCCGCGTTGCCGGTCTGAGGTCGTCCGGCAGGTCGTCGCAGGGCGGCGCCGGCTCGCACAACCCCTCGGCCAGCATCTTCACCTGCGCCACCGAGACGAGCGGCACCTTCATGGTCGCCTCCGCCGCGCGTGCCAGGAGGCGGTGAAACACCACCGGTAGGGGAAAGACCCACGGCCGGCGTCCGATGGCGTCGCCCACGCGGGTGGCGATATCGCGCATCGAAAGGGCCTCGGGGCCGAGGACGGAGACGGTCTGGCCGGCGAGGCGGCCCTCGACGAGCGCGGCGAAGAGGACCCTCGCCACGTCACGCACCGCCACGGGCCGCAGCGGCGGCTGGCTCGCCCCCACCGTGGCGAACAGCGGCAGCGTGTAGAGCGCGTGCGAGAGGTGATCAAGCAGATGGTCGCCGCGCCCGTAGATCACACCCGACTTGAGGACCGTGTATTGGAGGCCAGATCGCCGCACCATCTCCTCGGCGGCGAACTTGGACTCGTGGTAGGCCGAGCCGCAGTCCGGGCGCGCCCGCAGGAACGACAGCAGCGCGACCCGCCGGACGCCGCCGCGCCGCGCGGCTTCCAACACGTTTCTCGTCCCCGCGACGTGAACGCGCTGGTACGTCTGCTCGCCGAGCTCGCGATTGAACCCGGCCTGGGGCGCGACCGCGACGCAGCCGGTGAAGCGGCGCGCAAGCGCGTCGACGTCGCCGAGGCCGACGGCGTGCACGCGGCCCTGGCGCGACTCTGGCGGCACTCGCCGGCAGATCAGCACCGGTTCGTGGCCGCGCTCGCGCAGCAGGTCCGCGAAGTGCCGGCCCACGAAGCCGGTGCCGCCCGTAATGGCGATGCGCTGGACGTTCACGAGAGGCTCCCGAGGTTGCACAACCACGCGTAGGCAAACGTCGCCGTGAGGTATCCCCACATGCCGGTGAAGACGAGGTGCACGAGAGTTTCGAACCGGCGCCCGCGCCATAGCGACCAGTCGTAGACGAACCACTGAGTCAGCAGCCGCAGGAACCAGAAGATCGCCATCCCCCCCAGCACCGCCCGCGCCAGCGGCGTCGGCGCGAGCAGGGGGCGGGTGTAGAGGAGGGCCAGGGCCGCGAACATTGCGAGGACGATACAGAGGAACGCCGCATGGACCTGGAAGATCTGGCGGTTGAGCAGCGACAGCGAAGCCAGCTCGCGCCGCCAGTCGAACCGCCGCGGGACGTACAGGTTCAAGGGGATCAGGGCGAGCAGCAGCACGCCGGCGACGCGGAGGTGAAGCTCGGGATTCAGCATGTCGGCCTCCTGAGGACGAAGACTTTGACCCACGGGGTGATCTGGAGCTCGCGCTCGACGGTCAGCCCGGCCGCGGTGGCGTTGCCGCGCCACTCGCGAGCGCTCCAGAAGTGCAGGCAGCCGGGGCCGAAGGCGAGGAAGTTCCTGTCGTCGCGCAGGTGCTCAGCGAGGATGATCTTCCCACCTGGCGCGAGCGCACGGCGCAGCTCGCCGAGCAAGGCGACGCGCGATGGACGCCGCCGCAGCTCGTGTGCCGCGAGCAGGAGCAGGGCCGCGTCGACCGACGCGTCGGCCAGCGGCAGGCAACGGAAATCGACCGGCTCGGCCGCGCCCTCACTCGGGGCGAGCCGGCGCGCGCGGAGGATGGACGGCTCGGTCATCTCCGCGGGGTCGAAGAAATCGAAGCAGCGCCCAACCGACCCGGGAAACATGGCGCGGATCGCGGGGGTCGCCTCATCGAAACCGGCGTGGAGGTTGACCCAGGCCTGCGGCGCGAAGCCGAGCGCCGCCTCGATCCATGTCCAGCGCGAGAGCGGCGAGCGGTCGTAGACGAGATGAGAGACGGCGAGCGAGGCGGCGAGCCAGAACGCCGCGGCCGCCGCGCCGGAGAGGAGGAGCGCAGCGAGCCAGACCGGCGCCGGCAGCGCGATCGCCGCCGCGGCGGCGACGAGCGCCGCCAGCGTGCCGAGCGCGTAGAGCGGCGCGTTGAAGCGGACGATCTGCAGCATGCCCTCGAACGCGCTCCGCCGGCGGGCGGCCTTGCCGGTCAGCGGGTGGCGCACACCGCGCTCCCAGCGGTAGGGGATATCGTGGACGTAGAACGCGCTGGCGAGGATGGGCTCGACGCCGCGGAAGCGTGCGCCATCGAAGAACGACATCGTCCGGATCTCGACGGGCACGAGCCGGGGTGACCAGCTCTCGCGCCGGCCCCGGATGGCGACGATCGAGTGCGTCTGCGGCTCGTAGTCGAAGGTGTAGGGCATTGGGCCGGCGAACCTCCGGGCGTCGTGCAGCGTGCGGAACGGCGATTGCGCCGGCAGCTCCGCGGCGCCCTCGAGATGCGCGACGACGTCGACGTCCGCCTCGCCGTCGGGCGTGCGGACTGCGACGGAGAGGTCGCGGGACGATGCCGCGCTCGTCGCAATCGTCGCGCCACACCTGCGATAGTTGTAATGCGTGAGCATATTGCCGCCGGCGACCATCAGCGCGCGATCGGCGTCGCTGCGCAGGATGCGCAAGCCGCGCAGCGTCCGCCCGCCGGGGGCGTGGAATTTCACGAAGACGCGGTAGCCGGCGAGGAAGAAGTCCTGGCCGAGCCAACGGGGCAGAAACGCCGGCCGCAGGCCGCGCGTCTGGACCATTGCCACGGCGACGAACCCGTAGCCGTCATAAGTGTCCAGCGTCAGCCCGGGCGGGCAGAGGGGCGCGAGCACCTTCGCGGGCAACGCGTAGCAGAGCACGAGGCAGTGATCGAAGCGCGCGCGCACCGGCAAGGGATGACGCCGGAGACGGAAGAGCAGGTGTCGCTTCTCTCGCGCGCCCGCCGGCATCCGCAGCTTCGCCGCGGTCCAGGCGAGCGAGAGGAACAGGAGGTTCACCGGCACGAGCATGGCCGGCCACAGCAGGTGCTCGCGGGCGAACGACAGCTCCAGCGCGTTCATGGGCAGCAGGAAGAGCGTCTGTGCGGCGGCGCACGCGCGCGGCAGGACGCCGCTCAAGACCCAGACCGCGACGAGGACTTCGGCAACGCCCACCATCGCCAGCACGACCTCGCCCGCGGTCCCCGCCAGCCCCGGAACGGCCTGCACGATCGCCAGGTGCCGCGGCTCCCCGTGCAGGAGCTTGTTGACCAGCCCGTGATAGAGCCACACGGACGCGACGAGCGCAGCGATCTGGCGGCCCGCGGCTTGGCGATTGACGCCGCGGGAAGGCATCGTGAGGCTGGTCATGACACCTGTCCTTTCACTGCGCGGGCAACCGCGGCGCTGTAGCCCAAGCGCCGGCCCGCCGTGCGAGCGCGTCCTTTTTGAACGCGTTCAAGAGCAAGGTACGCCCGGTGGCCGCCGGTGTCAAGAGGTTTTTGAACGGGTTCAGTTTTCGCCGGAAGATCGGCCGCAGGGGGGTGACCGAAAGCGTGCTTCTGAGCACTGCGATCAACGGGGGACGTGCCGGTTCGCGTCCCCCGCGTCCAGAGGTGAGAACCCTAGCAGTTGCGGAGTTCCAAGTAGTCCGCACAGAGGATCGAGAAGCCGTCGCCGGGGCCCATCTGACATTCCACTGACGGATGCGCCCTGCAGAAGTTGCAGGAACAGATGTTGGCGGCCGAGGAGCTCTCCGGGGTGAGCCCGGTGAAGACGAGGAGCCCGACGATCGCGAGCAGGCGCAAAGCGAAGCGAAGACGGATCATGGTCATGTCCTTTCCGGCGCGTTGCGCGCGGGCACACCTTCCATGGAGGGCTCCACCGCAACGCGGCCTCTACTGATGAAGGTGCGCGGGTCTGGAGGAAGAGAGCCGCTAAACAAGCGCGTGGCACACCTCTTTCGGGGGCACTCTATCTGGGCTCTCTTTCTGGCGCACTCTACCCCCACTCTATCCGGTAGAAGCTCCAATCGATCCTGAGATCTAGGGCTGCCCCCGCCCTGGAATTCCTCCCGACGTGAACACCCGCGCAGAAGCCGGCCGAGGTATTTAAGTCCTTCCTGTGGCTCCCGACGCCCCACCCCAACGCCCCGGGCCGGGGCAGCGACGCAGAACAGGGAAGTAACTCGCCAAAAGCGGCAAGTTGCTGCAACCGTTATCCTGACGGTTCCTGACCGGTTCCTGACGGTTCCTGACGGGTGGCACCCTTTCTGGGGAGCACTTTATCTGGGGGTCCCGCCAAGGCACCCTTAGCCGGGCGCTCTGCCCCTCCCTCGCTATACTCGGAGCATGGCCACTTACTTAAGGGGAGTAGGGCTAGTATAATCTTCTTAATGCCCCATGAGTATTCTCATGCCGACTGACTTGCGACACACCCCCGCCCCCACTGTTCTTGACCTGTTTGCAGGAGCTGGAGGCCTTTCTCTCGGCTTTCATTGGGCTGGCTACCAGAGCACGGTCGCGGTAGATCATAGCCCTCTCGCCGTCGAAACACTGGAAGCCAACTTTGCCCAGCATGGCCTCAGAGCACTGCTTAGGGATCTGTCGAGCTTCGGACCTCACGAGTTGCGAGCTTGGCTGATTGAGCACCGGCTTAAGCCCGCTTTCGACGTTATTGCTGGAGGCCCCCCCTGCCAAGGCTGGAGCAAAGTCGGTCGGGGCAAGCTCCGAGCTCTCGGCAATGGCGGCGCTTCAGTTCGTGACAGTGGGGGTGGCCGTCGAGTGGACGCGACGCGGGACCCGCGCAACGAGCTCTACAAGCGGTTCCTCCTCTTCGTCGAGGCGTTCCGCCCCCGAGTTGCGATTATGGAGAACGTTCCCGGCATGCTTTCGCATGACCGGCGGAACGTAGCCGAAGAGATTCGCTCCGCGCTCTCTAGCCTCGGCTATGACACCTCAGTGGCATTACTAAATGCCGTTGACTATGGAGTACCGCAACTTCGCGAACGTCTCTTCTTCGTTGGCGTGAGGGATGATCTCAATCTTACCTTCAGATTCC
>JBKKAU010000486.1:0-14938 GCA_046714475.1 Thermoanaerobaculia bacterium | reverse complement strand
CTGGTCGGGCTGATCACCTGGATCGCCCGGCACCCGGTCGGCGGCGGCGGGATGGCGGCGATGATCGAGGCGGTGGCGCTGTCCGGGGGGAGGATCCCGGTCAGGCCGGTGCTGCTCAACGCGGTGGCCGCGGTCGCCACGGTCGGCAGCGGCGGCTCGCTGGGGCGCGAGGGCCCGCTGATCCGGTTGGGCGCGATGATCTCTTCCTGGCTCGGCTCGCGGCTGGGGCTCGCGCCGCACCGGCTCAAGGTCCTGATCGGCTGCGGCGCCGCGGCCGGTCTCGCGGCGGCCTACAACATCCCGATCGGCGGCGCGCTCTTCGCCATGGAGGTCATCCTCGGCAACTTCGCGCTGGAGATCTTCGGCCCGATCGTCGCCTCGTCGGTGATCTCGACGCTGATCTCCCGCGCCTTGACCGGCGACGCCCCGCAGTACGCCGCGCCCGGCTACGCCATGGGGAGCGGCTGGGAGATCCTGCACTACGTGGGGCTGGGGGTGGTCGGCGGCATCGCCTCGGTCCTCTTCATCGTGGGCGTGCGGATGGGTCGCAGGACGTTCGCGGCGATGCGTTTCCTGCCCGACCCGCTCAAGCCGGTGCTGGGGATGACGCTCCTGGGGCTCCTGGCGCTCTGGGTGCCGCACGTCCTGGGCGGCGGGCACGACACGATCAACGTGCTGCTCACCGGCGAGCTCGAGCTGCCGGCGAGCCTCACGCTGTCGGGCCAGCTCACCATCCTGATCCTGCTGGGGCTCGCCTTCGCCAAGCTGCTGGCGACGGCGCTGACCACGGGCAGCGGCGCGGCCGGCGGCCTGTTCACGCCGTCCCTGTTCTTCGGTGCGCTGGTCGGCAGCGCCTACGGCTACGGCGCCCGGCTGGTCACGCCGGAGATCGCCTCTCCTTACGGCGCCTATGCCGCGGTCGGCATGGCGGCCGTCGCCGCGGGGACCAGCCATGCGCCGATCAGCGCCATCCTGATCCTGTTCGAGTTCACCGGCAACTACGACCTGATCCTGCCGCTGATGGTCGCGTCGATCATCTCCAGCCTGCTGGCGCGGACGCTGCGCCGCTACTCGATCTACACCGAGCAGCTGCGCGGCCGGGGGATCGAGCTGCCCTGGCGCATGGAGGAGGCGGGGCTCGCCGGCCTCAAGGCCGAGGACCTGGTGCGGCCCGACCCCGAGGTCCTGCGGCCGGGGGACGCCTACCGCACGGTCCTCGACCGGTTCCTCGCCACCCGCCGGCAGCGGCTGTTCGTGGTCGGCGGGGACAACACGCTGCTCGGCGCCGTGTCGCTGCACGACATCAAGCACGTGATGGAGGAGCCGCCGGAGGCGGTCCAGGCGGTGGTGGCGCACGACCTGATGATGCCGGCCGGCGAGACCCTGCGCCACGACGAGCGCCTGCACCGGGCGACCGAGCGTTTCGCCAAGAGCGACTTCGAGCGGCTGCCGGTGATCGACGCCGAGGGCAAGCTGCTGGGCGTGCTCGCCAAGCGCGACCTGCTGGCGGTCTATGCCCAGGAGGTGCTGGGCCGGCCGGCGCTGCTCGCCACTTTCGTCTCGAGCCGCGATTCGCAGGCGAGCCGCAAGTACGTCGAGCTCCCCCCCGACTTCACGCTGCGGCAGGTGCCGGTGCCGCCCGACCTGGTGGGCAAGACCCTGGCCGAGGCGCGGCTGCCGCAGATCCTCGGCGCCCGCGTCATCGACATCCAGCGCCGCGGCCTCGACGAGCCGGTGGTCCCCGCCGCCGAGACCGTGCTGCTTCCGGGCGACCAGCTGACCCTGCTCGGCCCCGCCGCGATCGTCGAAGCGCTCAGCGAGGGCCGGCTCCCGGTCGAGGAGGCGCTGGCGGCGGCGGGCGCCCTGGTGACGCCGGCGGGACGCCCGTCGTGAGCGAGCCCCGGAGCGCGACCCCCGAGGAGCGCCGGCGCCTCGCGGCGCTCGCCGTCCCCGCCGGCCTCTGCGCGGGCTGCGTCCACCTGCGCGTCCTCGCCTCCAGGCGCAGCGTCTTCGTGCGCTGCGGCCTGGCCGAGGTGGACCCCGCGTTCCCGCGGTATCCGGTTCTGCCGGTGGTGGCGTGCCCGGGGTATGAGCCTGAGGAAAGGACATAAAGGACGGCAAGGACTCCAAGGACTCCGCGATTCCTGGTCTTTGATGTCCTTGCTGTCCTTTGGGTCCTTTTCTTCTCCTTCAACCCCCCGGTACGCTTCTTGCTCCCTCCCCCGGCGTGACGCGGCGCCCCCGCCGCGCACTTCGGAGGAGGAAGACTATGAGTCCCAATGCACTTGGATCTCCGTCCCGTCGAGGTGGGGGCTTCGGCAAAGGACGCTTCATCCTCGCGGCGATCATCGCGGTCGTATCGCTGATCAGCTACTACAGCGCCCGCGAGTACAACACGGTCACGGAAGAGGTGCAGCACGTCAACATCACCCCCGAGCAGGAGATCGCCCTGGGCCTTCAGGCCGCGCCGCAGATGGCTGACCAGCACGGCGGCCTGCACCAGGACCAGCAGGCCCAGGCCCTGGTCGACCGGATCTGCTCCGACCTGGTGGGCAACACCGCGGCCCGCGAGACGCCCTACAAGTTCGAATGCCACGTGCTGGCCGACGAGCAGACGATCAACGCCTTCGCGTTGCCCGGCGGTCAGGTCTTCATCACCGCCGCGCTGATGGGACGGATCGAGACCGAGGGCCAGCTCGCCGGCGTGCTCGGCCATGAGATCGGCCACGTCGTGGCCCGCCACAGCGCCGAGCACATCGCCAAGAGCCGGCTCACCCAGGGGCTGACCGGGGCCGCCGTCATCGCCACCTACGACCCCAGCGACCCGTCGAGCCGGGGCAACGCCGCGGTGGCCGCGCTGATCGGCCAGATGGTCAACATGCGTTTCGGCCGCGAGGACGAGCTGGAGTCCGACCGCCTCGGCGTCCGTTTCATGGCCGAGGCCGGCTACGACCCGCGGGCCATGGTGCGGGTCATGGAGATCCTCGCCGAGTCCTCGCAGGGCGGGCAGCGGCCGCCGGAGTTCTTCAGCACCCATCCGAACCCGGACCGCCGCATCCAGCGCATTGAGGCCGCGGTCTCCGAAGTCTTCCCGGAAGGGGTCCCCGAGGGCCTGAAGGCCTGATCACATCGAGCGGGGGTCACCTCTTGACCCCCGCGCCCCGCCGTTGACCCACGGCCCTGGGTCAACTCTGATCCAATCCTCCCGTCCGCGACCGCGAGCCGGCTCGCGGAGCTGATTCCTAACCTCTGTACATAGAGAGATTTAACTCGAAGCTTCCGGAATCTCCCGAAGGGTGGCACGGCCGTTGCCCTCCAGGGGGCCCATTCATCGACCGCGCGGGATGTTTCGCGCGGCTCCACTGCATCCCTGAAACGGGGGACAAGGAGGTTTCATGAAGCGCTTTGCATGGGTCGGTCTGTTCGCGTTGGTGTTGGCCGCCGCGATCCCGGCTGGCGCGTCCACCTTTCTGGCTCTGAGCCAGAAGGAGTTGGTCGCGCAGTCGGACGCCGTGGTCCTGGGCGATGTGCTCCAGATCAATTCGTTCTGGAGCCCGTCGGGCCGCATCGTCGTCACCGAGGCGATGGTGCGGGTCGAGGAGACGATCGCGGGCGAGGCCCCGACCGTCCTGATCCTCAAGACCTTCGGCGGCACGGTGGGAGGCTTCACCGTCCACGCCGAGGGCTTCCCGGAGTTCAACGTGGGCGACCGGCTTCTTCTCTTCGTGCAGAACCAGGCCGACGGCACCGTCGAGGTGACGGGCTATCGTCAAGGCCAGTTCCGCATCTTCTCCGACCGCGGCATCCAGAAGGCCGTGCCGACCCTGGAGCGGGGTGTTCGTCTCCTGACCCGGGACGGGCGCGTCGCGCCGCGGCCGGTGACCATGGAGCTCGAGGCTTTCAAGAGCCAGATCCGTAACGACGCAGGCCACGCCGGCCGCCTTGCCAACTAGCGCTTAGAGGAGAAATAGATCATGAAGAGCTCTAAGATCCTTGCTGCCGGCGTCCTCGCCCTCATCGCGGTGGGCTCGGCTTCCGCATACGTCCTGTTGAGCCCGGCTCGGACCTGGGACACCGCCCCGACCGTCATCGTCGACAGCCGCGGCGCGTCCACGGTTACCGACGCCGACCGCGGCGTCACCCTCACGGTGGCGGCCATCACCGCCAACGCGGCCTGGAACGGCGCCGGCTCCGGCACCCTGGTCGCCGCCCGCTCGGGCTCCGTGGCGAGTTGGCAGCTCGGCGACGGCACGCCGATGCTCAACTTCACCGACCCCGAGCGCGCCTGCAAGGGGACCTGCCTGGCCGCCACCTTCATCGGCTTCTACAACCAGCGGGCGGACGGCACCACCCGCATCTACGACGCGGACATCGTGACCAACACCCGCTACGCCTGGACCACCGCGGGCGAGACGGACGGCTGCTCGAGCGAGTTCTATCTCGAGTCGGTCATGGTCCACGAGGTCGGACACCTGCTCGGCCTGGGCCACTCCAATACCTCCGGCGCCACGATGTACCCGTCGGTCGGGGCCTGCAACAACAACAACGCCTCGATCGAGGCGGACGACCGCAACGGCATCAACGCTCTGTACTAGAGACGTCTTCTCCAGTCCAAAGCGAAAGGGGCCCCTTCCGGGGCCCCTGTTCATTTCCAGCGGGGTTTTCCAGGGGTCAGACCCGGACCAGCTCGGAGCTCGACCGCCAGCTCGCGGCGAGGTTGTTCGGCCGGCGCTTCTCTTCGGGGGAGTGGGCGGGGCGGCGGAGCTGCTCCTGGCCGAAGAGGCGCCGCAGGAACTTCATCGCCTCCTCCTCGACCAGCGCGGAGTCGATCCGTTCGACGGGCAGCTTCTGGCTCAGCAGGCTGAAGCCGACCCCTTCGTGCGTGATCCGCACCATCTGGGTGGCTTCGTCGCCGAAGAAGAGCAGCGACCGTTCGTAGTCCTCCCAGCGGTCGAGCTTGATCTTGAGGCCGGCGGCGGTGAGCCGGTGGAAGATGGAGGCGGACTCGACCTTGCCCACCATGATGTCCTTGATCTCTTCGAGGACCGGCACGATGGTGGAGCGCACCACGCGGTTGAAGCTCTCGCGGAACTCGTCGTTGTGCCGCAGGAACTCCTCCGGGTGGGCCCTCTTCTCCTCCAGCATCTCCTCGTGCGCCCTCAGCAGGAGGTGGAGCCGCTCGAGGTTCAGCTTTTCCATAAGGGGAACTCCTTCCTTTCGCGCAACCGCAAACCAAGGCTGCTCGGCCCGGGTTCAATGCGATCTCCGTGCCAGCGGCGGGGTAGGGAGGAGGGGGCTAGTCGAAGTAGCCGCTGACGTCCAGGACGAGGTGTACGGCTCCCGGAGAGCCGGCGAGGAAAGGCTCCATCAGGACCGAGCCGTCGGCGGCCAGGGGGAGGATGACGTTGTTGGCCCGGGTCCGTCCCGTGGTGAAGTTGATGGTGCTGGTGTTCGGCCCCGGCAGGCCGCCGGGCCAGACCATGACGTGGCCGGCGCGGGTCGGCGCCACCACCGTCAGGTTGGCGGCCAGGGCCTGCGCCGTGGCCGGGAGGCCGCAGCGCCCGCTGAGGAAGAGGCGCCGCCGCTCGCCCGAGCGCAGCGCTCCCGGCTCGCCGCCGAGCCCGGCGCGGGTGTCCAGGAGCCGGCAGGGCGGGAGGGTGTGGAGGTGGGCCGGAATGGGCAGCGACAGGGCCGGGCGCCAGAGGGTGAGCGCCCAGTCGCCCGGACCCGGCGCCGTGAACGACCGTACGCCGCCGCCATCGATGTCCGGGCTGTGCAGGAAGACGCCCTGCCGGGGATCGAACCACTCGACCGACAAGGCCCCCGGCGCCGCGGCGAGGTTCGCCGACAGCGCGCCCCCGTCCGGCAGGTAGAAGACGTAGACCTCGCCGGGCTCGGCCAGGGCATAGGCGCTACCGGAGGCCACCAGGGAATCGGCGGGCGCCAGCCTCTCGAACGGCAGCGCCGCGGTGAACTGGGCCAGAGGGCGCAGGAAGGCGCCGGTGCCCGACCCGGCGGCGCCGGCCATGAACGCCGCCCAGGCGTTGCGGCGGTTCCTGTCGTCCTCCTCGCCGAGGCCATGCTCTTCCTGGATCAGCGGCTTGGCCGCCAGGAGCCGTTGCGAGAGGCCGAGCGCATGCACCGTCTCCGGGCCGACCTCGTTGCCGGCCTGGATGTCCATGTAGTCGGCCCAGGGGGCGAGCGGGAAGTCGAACCCTCCGGTCACGCCGTGGACGCTGGCCAAGCGGCCCCAGGGGTTGTACTGGCGCAGGTACTCGGCGTGGCTCTGCACCTCGAGGGAGGTCCACCCCTCCTGCCACTCCAGGACCAGGGTGAAGAAGGTGTTGGCGTACCCCGAGAGACGCGCCATGCCGTAGCGGATCAGCCGCTTGCGGTCCGCTTCGGGGAGGTCGCCGAAGCTGGAGTCGTCGGCGAAGAACCAGAGCTGGGCGAGGAGGCCGGCGTCGCGCAGCCGCAGCACCCAGCGCTCGTACATGTGCCAGCGGCCGAGGTCGAAGCGGCTCTTGTCGTTGCTCGCGGCGCTGCCGTGCCACGGCGTGGTCGCGACCCCGTCGTAGTCCCCCTTGTTCGCCAGGTAGAGGTTGACCTTGTTGAGCGACATGCCCAGGTGGCGGTCGAGCATCGCCTGGCGGTTGGCCTCGGTGAGCTCTTCCGAGAGCATGGTGTGGGAGAACTGGAGTGGCCGCGGGGCGGCCCCGTCCAGGAACTTGCCCAGCAGGTAGACCGGGCGGCCCCGCCGGTACATGAAGCTGTGCGGCCGCTGCGGGTTGACCGCCAGCGGGCCGGCGGCGAATACGCCGGTCAGCGAGCCCGAGCAGGTGAAGCTGCCCGACTTGCCGTTCAAATCGGCGCGGTTGCTCGTCGTCCGCCAGCTCCAGGCGCCGGCCTCGTCGGCGAAGACCCGGACCTTGAAAACTTTGCCCATGGCCCCCCCGGCGCCGTCACCGTCGAAGAAGCCGTCGACCTGGTAGCGCCGGCCGGAGGGGGAGGTGACGTCCGCGGTCAACGTGACGTCGGTGAACGGGTTGGGCGTGCCCTGGCGGCTGTCGAAGCTCTGGCCGGCCTGGAGGACGATCTCGGCGGTGTCGAAAAGCGCCACGGCCGTGAGCGGAGCCACCTGGAGGAGGGCCCCGAGGAGCGCGGTAAATAGAAGAGAACGCTTTCTTCTCATAGGCCGATCGCGAAGACGGCGATACCACTGCCGGTTATTCCAAAGAAAAGAACATGCAGGCTGTACGCCAACTTGGACGGTGTCATCCTGAACGCAGTGAAGGATCTGGGGGAGGAAAGCCCCACCGCCCAGATCCTTCGCTGCGCTCAGGATGACACCGGGGGCTCCCTGCTCCATCGAAGCCGATTCGGGCTACACTTCCGCCCCGATGCCCAGGCGAACCGACATCCGCTCCATCCTGGTCTTGGGGTCCGGGCCGATCGTGATCGGCCAGGCCTGCGAGTTCGACTACTCCGGCACCCAGGCCTGCCGCGTGCTGCGGCAGGAGGGCTACCGCGTCGTGCTGGTCAACTCCAACCCGGCGACCATCATGACCGACCCGGAGTTCGCCGACGCCACCTACATCGAGCCGCTGGTGCCGGAGATCGTCGAGAAGATCCTGGAGCGCGAGCGGCCGGACGCGGTGCTGCCGACCGTCGGCGGCCAGACGGGGATCAACCTGGCGCTGGCTCTCGACGAGCGGGGCACGCTCCAGCGGCTCGGCATCGAGCTGCTGGGGGCGAACGTCAACGCCCTGCGGCTCTGCGAGGACCGCCTGCTCTTCAAACAGGCCATGGAGGAGGTGGGCCTCAAAGTCCCCCGCAGCGGCTACGTCGGCAGCCTCGAGGAGGCGCGCGAGACCGCCGCCGACATCGGCTACCCGCTGATCATCCGCCCCAGCTTCACGCTCGGCGGCGAGGGCGGCGGCACGGCCTACAACCGCGACGAGCTGGAGGAGATGATCGCGACCGCCCTCCACGCGAGCCCGGTCGGCCGGGTGCTGATCGAGCAGTCGGTGCTCGGCTGGAAGGAGTTCGAGCTGGAGGTCATGCGCGACCTCGCCGACAACGCCATCGTCGTCTGCTCGGTCGAGAACGTCGACGCCATGGGCGTGCACACCGGCGACTCGATCACGGTGGCGCCGCAGCAGACCCTCTCCGACCGCGAGTACCAGGCGATGCGCGACGACGCCTTCAAGGTGATCCGCCGCGTCGGCGTCGCCACCGGCGGCTCGAACATCCAGTTCGCGGTCGATCCCAGGACCGGCGAGCGGGTGGTCATCGAGATGAACCCGCGCGTGTCGCGCAGCTCGGCGCTGGCCTCCAAGGCGACCGGTTTCCCGATCGCCAAGATCGCCGCGCTGCTCGCCGTCGGCTACACGCTCGACGAGGTCGCCAACGACATCACCGGCAAGACCTACGCCGCCTTCGAGCCGACCCTCGACTACACGGTGGTCAAGATCCCGCGCTGGGCCTTCGAGAAGTTCCCCGCCGCCTCGACCACCCTCGGCACGTCGATGAAGTCGGTCGGCGAGGTGATGGCGATCGGCGCCACCTTCCGCGAGGCGCTGATGAAGGGGCTCGCCTCGCTGGAGCTCGACGGCGTCGCCGCCCGCGAGCGCCGGACGTCCGACCCGGTGCGCCTGCGCCAGCGGCTGTCGACCCCGAACTGGGAGCGGCTCTTCGCCGTCTTCGCCGCCCTGCGCCAGGGCTGGACGCCCGAGGAGGTCTCGCAGGCCTCGCACATCGACCCCTGGTTCCTGCGCGAGATCGCGGCGATCGTCGACCTGGAGGCGGAGCTCGCCTGCTGGGAGGTCGGCTCGATCCCGGCCGCGCTGCTGCGCCGCGCCAAGCAGGACGGCCTGACCGACGCGCGGGTGGCGTCGCTCCTCCAGTGCAAGGAGGCGGAGGTCCGCGCCGCCTGTGCCGCCCATGGCGTGCGGCGCGTCTACAAGCGGGTCGACACCTGCGCCGCCGAGTTCCCGGCGACGACGCCCTACCTCTACTCGACCTTCGGGCAGGAGGACGAGAGCGAGCCGACCGACCGCGACAAGGTGGTGATCCTCGGCTCCGGGCCGAACCGCATCGGCCAGGGGATCGAGTTCGACTACTGCTGCGTGCACGCCGCCTTCGCCCTGGCGGAGGCCGGCGCGGACGGCAAGGCCGGGTACGAGACCGTGATGATCAACTGCAACCCGGAGACGGTCTCGACCGACTACGACACCTCGGACCGGCTCTACTTCGAGCCGCTGACCCTGGAGCACGTGCTGGCGGTGATCGAGCGCGAGCGCCCGAAGGGGGTGATCGTGCAGCTCGGCGGCCAGACGCCGTTGAAGCTCGCCCGCGGCCTCGCCGCCGCCGGCGTGCCGATCTGGGGGACGCCGCCCGAGGCGATCGACCTCGCGGAGGACCGCCGCCGCTTCGGCGACCTGCTCGCCGAAGAGGGGATCCTGCAACCCGAGAACGGCACCGCCACCTCGCTCGACGAGGGGCTGGAGGTGGCGCGGCGGATCGGCTTCCCGGTCGTGGTGCGGCCGAGCTACGTGCTGGGCGGCCGCGCCATGGCGATCGTCTACGACGAGGAGACCCTGGCCCGCTACATGACCGAGGCGGCCGACGTCTCCGAGGGGCACCCGGTGCTGCTCGACCGTTTCCTCGAAGACGCTTTCGAGGTGGACTTGGACCTGCTCTGCGACGGCCGGCGGGCGGTGGTGGCCGGCATTCTCCAGCACATCGAAGAGGCGGGCATCCACTCCGGCGACTCGGTGGCGGTGCTGCCGCCGTACAAGGTGTCGCGGGCCGACCAGGACGCGATGCGCGACATCGCCCGGAGGCTGGCCCTGCGGCTGGGCGTCGTCGGCCTGATGAACGTGCAGTTCGCCTTGAAGGACGGCCGCATCTACGTGCTGGAGGTCAATCCGCGGGCGTCGCGCACCGTGCCGTTCATCGCCAAGGCGGTGGGCGTGCCGCTGGTCAAGATCGCCGTGCGGGCGATGGCGGGGGAGAGCCTGGAGTCGCTGGGCTTCACCGAGGAGCCGGCGGTGCCGGGGGTGTTCGTCAAGGCGCCGGTCTTCCCGTTCCGCCGCTTCCCCGGCGTCGATCCCGTGCTGGGGCCGGAGATGAAGTCGACCGGCGAGGTGATGGGGGAGAGCGAGTCCTCTTTCGGCAACGCCTTCGCCAAGGCCTGGCTGGGGGCCGGGCACAAGCTGCCGCTCACCGGCACGGCGTTCGTCTCGGTGCACGACCGCGACAAGCCGGGCCTCCTGCCGGTGGCGCGGCGCCTCGCCGAATTGGGCTTCGAGCTCTGCGCCACCGCCGGCACCGCGGCCTATCTGGAGGGCCAAGGCCTCGCGGTCCGGACGGTCCTCAAGGTCCACGAGGCGCGCCCGCACGTGGTCGACCAGATGATCAACGGCGAGATCGACCTGATCGTCAACACGCCGCTGGGCCGTGAGTCCTTCGAGGACGAGAGCGCCATCCGCCGCGCCGCACTCAAGTACGACATCCCCTGCATCACGACGCTCTCCGGCGCCATGGCCGCCGCCGAGGGCATCGCCGCCCTGCGCCGCGACGGCCTCTCCGTCCGCCCGCTCCAGGAGATGCACGCCGCGGTGGGGGTGGGGTAGGCGGGGTGGAAGCCTCCCGCCGTCAGGCCCTTGCCGGCGCCGCCGCCCTGGCGCTCGCCGGTGTCCTCCCTCGCCCTCTCTCCGCGCTCGATGCAGACGGCGCCAGACGCCGGGCCGTCCGCCCTGTCCGTCTAAAGCCCGGCGACACCGTGGGGCTGGTCAACCCGGCCGGCGTGGTCTGGGAGCCGGTGAACGTCGAGATCGTGGAGGAGTCCCTGGCCGTGCTCGGCTTCAAGACGAAGCGGGGGCCGAGCCTGCTGGCGCGCCGGGGCTACTTCGCCGGCACCGACGAGCAGCGCGCCGCCGACTTGAACGCGATGTTCGCGGACCCGGAGGTGCGGGCGATCCACTGCGTCCGCGGCGGCTGGGGGTCGGCCCGCATCCTGCCCCTTCTCGACTGGAAGACGATCGCGAAGAACCCGAAGATCCTGCTCGGCTACAGCGACATCACCGCGCTCCTGCTCGCCCTCCACGCCAGGACCGGCCTGGTGACCTTCCACGGGCCGGTGGCCGCCGCGCAGTGGAACCCCTTCAACGTCGGCTACATCAAACGGGTGCTCCAGGAGGGGGAGGCCGTCACCTTCGAGAACCTGAAGGAGATCGATGAGGACGACCTGACGGTGGTCGAGAACCGCGTCCAGACCCTCCGCCCGGGGACCGCGCGGGGCCGGCTGCTCGGCGGCAACCTCACGGTCCTGACGAGCCTCGTCGGGTCGGACTACCTGCCGGATTGGGAGGGTTGCATCCTCTTTATAGAGGACGTGGAGGAGGCGCCCTACCGGATCGACCGGATGCTCACCCAACTCCGGCTCGCCGGCATCCTGCAAAAGGCCCGGGCCGTGGTCTGGGGGAGCTGCACCGACTGCCGGCCGGGCGTGGGGTTCGGCTCGCTGACCGTCAACGAGGTGCTCCACGACCATCTCCTGCCCCTGGGCGTCCCCGCCTGGTCGGGGGCCATGATCGGCCACATCGACCGGCAGTTCACCCTGCCGGTGGGGCTGGAGGTCGAGGTGGATGCCAAGGCCGGCACGATCCGGATGGTGGAGCCGGCTGTGGTTTCGGGCCCTGCATGAAACAAAAAGGGCCGCCCTCCACGGGCGGCCCTTGGCGCTTCAGCGGAACCAGTCTTCCTTACTTCAGATACCCCAGCATCTCCTGGGCTTCCTTGGCGTCCGGGTCGTTGGGCGCCAGCTTCAGGAAGGCCTCGATATGCTCCTTGGCCTTGGCGTTGTTGCCGGAGCTGGCGAGCGCGAGGCCCAGCACGTAGTGGGCCTTGGCGTGGTTCGGGTCCTTGGCGAGGGTGCGCTCGAAGGCCTTCATCGCCTCGGGGATGTTGTTGGCGTTGTAGAGCGCCACGCCCTGACGGAACGATTCCTGAGGGGTCTGATCGCCAGCCGCAGCCTGCATGGCGTCGAAGGCCTGCTTGGCGCCGGCCTTGTCACCCAGGGCGGTCAGGGCCGCGTAGCGGATGCTCTGCACCTGCGTGTTCTGGGGATCCTTCTGCAGCAGGGTGTTCGCCACCTCCAGCGCCTCTTTGTTCTGCTTCTTCGCGAGGTAGAGGTTGGCCAGGTTGACGTAGGCGTCGGTCAGCGTCGGATCGATCTCCATCGCCCGCCGCAGGTGACGGATCGCCACTTCGGTCTGGTCCTTGCGGGTCGCGTCGGCGCCCAGGTTGTAGACCCGGACGGCGGCATCGCGGCCGGGCTCGTTCTTGATCAGGTCCTCGAGGGCCGCGTTGGCCTTGGCCTCGTCCCCCATGCCCTTGTAGGCGTCGTAGCGCAGCGCCCGGAGCCCCTTGGTGTCATCGGGTTTGAGCTCGGCGTACTTCTCGGCGGCGGCGATGGCCTCCGCCCAGCGGCCCTGCTTGAGGTGGATCTCGCGGAGCACCCCATAGGCCGGCGCCAGTTTGGGATCGATCTGGAGCGCCTCCTGGAACTTGGCGACCGCCGCGTCCGGGTTGTTGGCCTGGAGCAGGCCGACGCCCTCGTTGTAGGCGGTGGCCGCCTTGTTCTGGCCTTCGATCTTCTCCGCCTGCTCCAGCTGCTCGGGAGTCGGTCCGGAGAGGGCCAGCGTAAAGCTCTCGATCCGGGTGTCCCCGACGTTGAAGCGGAACTGCTGCTCGACCGGGGGGAGGCCGTCCTTCTCGAACTTGATCCTGTAGCTGCGGGTGGCGTCGACGACCAGGATGGCGAACTTGCCTTTGCTGTCGGTCGTCCTCTCCACCTTGTACGAGGCGCCGGGGACGAAGACCGTGACCTTGACCCCTGCCAGGGGGGCGCCGTTCTGGTCCACCACCGTGCCCTGGAGCCTGCCCTGGGAGGACTGGGCGTAGAGCGAGCCGGTGAGGGCGAGGCCCAGGAGCAGCGCGACGAGTAACGCGCGACGTGTGCGTATCATGATGTTTGCCTGCCTTTCTCTGGGAGACAGTTCCATGGGGCCGGATTCTACTCCGGCGCCGAAGCCGAGGCGATGCCTTCAAGAGATTGAAAACACGGATCGGGTCGCCGCTAATCCCGTTCCCCGGGACGGACGGAACGAGGGGACGGTTCTGGAGGCTCTCTGATAGCATCTGCGGATCGATTGTTACCATTCCTTGAGGAGGAGAAGATGTTCACCGAACGGATCGCCGCCATCCAGGACTCCCTGGCCGAGGCCGGGCTCGAAGGCTGGTTCTTCGCCTGTTTCCAGCAGAACGACCCCATCGGCCTCGACCTGTTGGGCCTCTCCGGCGAGGGCAAGCTGGTCAGCCGCCGCTGCTATTACGTGATCCCCCGCCAGGGCGAGCCGCGCAAGCTCGTGCACGCCCTGGAGGACACCATGCTCGACCATCTCCCCGGCTCGAAGTCGGTCTACCTGACCTGGCGGGAGAACCGGCAGGGGCTCTCCGACCTGGTCTCCGGGTTCGGCCGCCTGGCGGCGCAGTACAGCCCCAGGAACGAGCTGCCCAGCGTCTCGCGCCTGGACGCCGGCACCGCCGAGGTGCTGCGCGAGGCGGGCATCGAGCTGGTCTCGTCGGCCGACCTGGCGCAGCGTTTCGCCGCCACCTGGACCGAGGGGCAGCTCGCCGGGCACCGCCGCGCCAACGTCCACCTCCATGCCATCGTGCGCGACGCCTTCGGCCGGGTGGGCGAGGTGCTGCGGCGCGGCGACACGGTCGACGAGTACACGGTGCAGCGCTGGATCGTCGACGCCTTCGACCAGGCGGGGCTGTGGACCGACGCCGACCCGATCATCGGCGTCAACGCGCACGCCGCCGATCCGCACTACCAGCCCGGCCCCGACGCCTCGTCGCCGATCCGGCCGGGGGACTTCCTGCTGATCGACCTCTGGGCCAAGGAGCGGACGCCCGGCAGCGTCTACGCCGACATCACCTGGTGCGGGGTCTGCGCCGCCTCGCCGGCCGACCGGCACGCGGAGATCTTCGGCATCGTGGCCGGGGCGCGCGACGCCGCCTGGGAGCTGGTGCGCTCGCGCTACCCGCACCAGCCGGTGCGCGGCTTCGAGGTGGACGACGCGGCCCGCGAGCACATCCGCAAGGCCGGCTACGGCGAGCGCTTCATCCACCGCACCGGCCACTCGATCGGCACCTCCGACCACGGCCAGGGCGCCAACATGGACAACCTGGAGACGCACGACACCCGCCAGCTCCTGTCGATGACCGGCTTCTCGATCGAGCCCGGCATCTACCTGACCGGCGATTTCGGCGTGCGCAGCGAGATCAACGTCGTCCTCACCCCGGAGGGGCCGGAGATCACCGGCGGCGAGCCGCAGCGCGAGCTGCTGCGCCTGCTGGCGTAGAGCCTCTCCTCTGCTACGCTCAAGGGGATGGAGCCCGGCGAGACCTCTCCCCCGGAAACCCCTTCCGAGACCAGTCCGCCTGCCGGCGAGAGCCGGCGGGCGGAGGCGCCCGCGCGCATCCTCGACAAGGGCGACCAGGAGCGGGCGTGCGAGCTCTGCGCCGAGGTCAGCCGCGGCCTGCTCGGCGACTTCGCGCCCGCCCTGCTGCTGCTCTCCGAGGCGGAGCGCCGGCGGGCCCAGGCCTTTCTCGCCTATGCCTGCGCGCTGTTCGGCTCCGCCCGCCAGCCGGGGGCGGAGAGCGAACGGCTGGCGCGGATCAACTACTGGGAGCTGGCGCTCGCGGAGGCGCTGGCGGGCGAGCCGGACGGGCAGCCGATCTTCCTCCGCATGGCGCGGGAGCAGAAGCGGCGTCCCTGGCCGCAGGCGGGGCTGACGGATCTGGCGGCCTGTGCCCGGGAGCGCGCGGCCCAGGCGCGGCCGGCGACTCCCGAGCAGGCGGAGGC